>SKKC01000435.1 GCA_007121695.1 Spirochaetales bacterium
GCACCGTGGATGTCGACACACCCCCGGTCGACCTTCTTCGAGGGGAATCAGTGGCTCGTGGCGCGAAGTGACTCCGGACCGGAGCCGCGGATGACCATCGCGACGAAGGGAGGTCATAATGGCGAAAGCCATAATCACAACGATCTCGGGACGTTTATTATTCATGCCGGGGGAGAAAGTCTGATCGCCGATCTCGGGCGTGACCGCTTTACGAGACAGACATTTGCCGGAGATAGATATGCTGCGCTTGCCTACTCCAGCCGGGGGCATTCCGTTCCCCGTCTGAACGGTGCACACCAGTCGGCGGGCGAACAGTTTCGAAGTCAGGTGCTGCTGTATGAGCCCGGTGAACGCGAGCGGATAACCTACGATCTGACCGCAGCATATCCCTCCGAAGCACGCTGTACGAGCCTGCAGCGGACCTTCGTGTATCGCCGGGCAGACAACGTTCTGGAAGTGCACGACCGTTTCGCCATGGAAGCGTCGTCGGGTACCGTTCCGATAGAAGAAGTGTTCTGGAGTTTTCTCCCCTTTACTGTCGTATCGGATACCGTCTTTGAGGTCTCCGGTTCCGGAGTCAGCGTCCAGGGAGAGTTCGAACGGGCGCCGCATGCGCTGTCGGTAGACAAGCATACCGAAGCGGTGCAGGGACAGACAGCCTGGTGCATACGGGCCCGGTATGACTGCGCTGCCGGGATGTCACTGACGACCGTGTTCCGGGTTCAGTTCGAGAAGGAGAAAACCGCGTGAAAGATATAACCGCCCCGCGCACCATTGTCCTCGTTGGCAACGCGCACATAGACATGATATATCGATGGCGACTGAACGAGACCCTCGGGCGTGTTATTCCTGATACCTTCCGGGGCGTCCTCGACGTCATGGATCACGACCCGGAGCTGACGTACGCGCAGAGTCAGTTTGCGCTGTACGAGACCGTCAAGGAACGGTACCCGGACCTCTGGCAACGCATACGTGACCGTATTGCGGACGGTCGGTGGATAGTGGTGGGAGGCAAATGGGTCGAAGCCGATTCCATGCTCCCCGGGGGCGAGTCGATTGTACGGCAGTTTCTCCTCGGACGTATGTTCGCTGAAGAGGAACTGGGTATGCCAGCGGTGCGAGTAGCCTGGATTCCGGACTGCTTTGGTGGACACTGCAATACGACTCCTCAGATCTACGCAGGGTGTGGAATAGAGTATTACGTGTTTAATCGTGGCTGCCCCGACGACATGCGCTGTTTTCACTGGAAAGCGCCGGACGGGACAATGCTGTTTGCCTACAAGATTCCCGAGCACTACAACCTCGAAATCACACCTGAGCTCGAGCCGATCGTCGACGACTGGTGCCGGATTACCGGATTGACCCAGGCCATGGTCCTGTACGGCGAAGGCGATCACGGTGGTGGCCCCCGGGACGACGATCTGGACAAGGTTCGAGACCTTCGCGAACACGCTTCGTTTTCACACACGCTGACGCACGGGAGACCCGAACCCGTTCTCGCGAGCGCGCGGGATGCACGCGACGACTGGCCAGTGTTCACCGGCGACATAGGGCTCGTGCCCGCGAGTGGCGTGCATCGTGGCGCGCACATCTCGCAGGCCCGCATAAAGCACTGGAACCGGGTGCTCGAGCACACCATTCTGCAGGCAGAACGCCTCGCTGTGCTCGGGACGCTGTGCCAGCGCAAGTTCTTTTTTCCCCGCTACGACCTGACCAGGCTCTGGAAGGCCTACCTGCTGCATCAGTTTCACGATACCCTGCCCGGGACGCTCGTCGGGGACGCCGCAGACGACGTCCTTCGCGATTTCGAAGAGCAGTTTCAGGAAGCCGTGCGAATACGGACCTTCGGTCTGGAGGCGATCGGAGCCAGGATAGATACGCGCGGAGCCGGAGTGCCGGTGGCGGTGTACAACGCGAGCGCGTGGCCGCGGTCCGGGATCGTCGAAGTACAGCTGCACAGGCCGACGCCCGAACCGGTCTCCTCAGTGACGGACGACGCTGGAAACCCGATAGCCTTCGAGGCGGATCAGACGCTTCGGATATTCGCGCGGGATGTTCCGTCGCTCGGGTTTCGACTGTACCGCGTTCACACCGGATCACAGCATCGAAGCGAGGCGTTTCACGACGCAGTCACAAGCGACCTGGCCCGCTCGCGGGCAGAAAACTCCCGACTGAGCATTGCCTGGAATGCGCAGGGGCTGGTCGATGTGACAGACCGCCGCACGGGAATCTCAGTGTTCTCGGGGACGGGGAACGTTCCCCTGATACACGAAGAGTCGGAGAGCAGTTCGTGGCATGTTTCGCTGAGTGGATCCACGGTGACACCGACCCCCGTCTCGGGACCGGACATCGTGTGTGACTCGCCGAGCGAACTTCGCGTTCGCTGGGTCGACCGCAGCGAGGACTCCCTGTTTACTCGTGACGTCGTGCTCACAGCGGGGGCACAGTGGGTCAGCTGCGAGCTTACCGTTGACTGGCACGATGCGGACCGGTTGCTGACCATCGATTTTCCGACAACGTTCGACGGACGCTCCATGCGTTTCGAGGCGCCCTACGGCTGGGTCGATCGCGAGCGCGATGGCAGTTTCCTGCCAATGCAGCGCTGGTGTGCGCTCCGGTCACCCCGGCAGACCCTCGCGGTGCTGAACGACGGACTGTACAGCGTGGGCGGAGCGGGGAACACGATACGCCTCGCAATCGTGCGGGGTGCCCGGGATATGGACCCCCGAATGGACGAAGGCCGGCACACCGTGCGTTACGCAGTCATGCCGCTTGAACCGGATGCGCCAGTGCGCAGCATCGTGCAGGCTGCCTGCGAGTTTAACGAAGCCCTGCTCGCGAGGCAGGAAACCCGCCACCCCGGGCAGCTTCCGGACTGGGGGAGTTTTCGCAACGAAGGTGCGCTCGAGTCACCGTACTCGTTCTGCGCGATCGAAGCCTCGTACTCACTCCTGAGTGTCCTGAAAATCGTTGAAGGAGACTGGAATCCGATCGAGCTGATCGTGCGCATCCATGAGACAGACGGTATCGGTGAACGGGTATCTGTGAGACTTCCTCGTCCTCTCGAGGCAGTCGTACCAACAGATCATATCGAACGCGAGCAGACTGCCGACACCTCGCTGACCGTCGATGGGTCCTCGTTCTCGTTCGACATACGGCCGCACGCCATACGAACCTTCAGGATTGTCCTGGAGTCGGGCGTGCAGGGAGGGTAGGTACATCATGTTGCATTCCATGAACAATGGACCGACTGTTCGTGACGTTGCAGCCCACGCGAACGTGTCAGTCGGAACCGTATCCCGCTACCTCAACGGTCACAAGCTGCGCCCCGTTACTCAAGAGAAGGTTGCGGCGGCCATAGACGAAACTGGCTACCAGCACGCCCGCGACACCGGGCCGTCCGCTCGAGTGCAGACACGGACCATAGGGGCCGTCTTTCCCCGTTTCGACGACTTTCACGTGTCTGTGCTCAGTTCCCTCGACAAGATTCTCTTTCGCGAGGGCTATCACATGGTGACCTGCGAATACGAAGGAAACGAAGACGACATGAGGGACAAGCTGCGGCTGCTGAGGGATCGATACGCAGACGGTATTGTCTGCTCACCGATTACGTCGTCCTACGGTCTGCACCGCGAGGTCGTTTCCTCCGGTATCCCGGTGGTTACGTACAACAATCAGGTACAGCACTGGCAGACCGATCACGTCCGGGTCGACGACAGGCAGGCCGCGCGGAAGGCGGTCGAGTACTTCATTGATCTCGGACATCGCGACATTGCCATTATCTCGGGTACAAGCCGTTCGACCACGGGGTTTGACAGACTCGCGGGGTACAGGGATGCTCTGGAGTGCGCAGGTATCGCCGAGAGGCCCGACCTGCAGATGCTCGATGACTGGGGGCTCTCTGAGCACCACGCCTACGACGCGACGCGGCGTCTGCTGTCGATGCCGTCACCGCCCACCGCTGTTTTTGCCGCACACGGCCGTGTCGGCATCGGCGCACTTCGATACGTGCGCGAATCCGGACGGCGCATTCCGGACGACGTTTCACTTATCTGTTTCGACGATTGCGAACTGTTTCAGCTGCACCACCCGGCGATTACGGCGGTGCGACAACCGGCCGCAGTCATTGCGTCGGAGGTCTGTGATCTTCTGTTCCGCCGTATGACCGGCAGCGCCGACGACGGTCCGATTACGCGTGTGATCCCGACCGAGCTCATTCTACGGGACTCTGTTGCCCGGGTCGGCGACTGACTATAACCGACACACGATTTTAGCTATACTTCGGGTTGTGAAGCGAACCGCCGCAGCGACCGTGCTCGCTGCCATAGTGATCGTCATGACGCTCGTCTCCTTCGTGTTTCCGGTGCTCATGTCGGCCCCGTATCGCAGAGACGTGCTTCTACGATCGCCGGTTGCCGCGGACGGGATACTCGACACAACTGGCGTCGAGCTGTCGGGCGAGTTTCTGCTGCCCCTGCACGGGGAGTGGTTCCACGCCCCCGGGCAGTTACTCGACCCGGACGGTTTTGCCCGCGCCGTTGAAACCGGTGCGGACGTCGAGATCCTCGCGCTTCCCACCGAGCTTACCGATCCCTACGACAGGGCAGGTACAGTGCGCCTTCGGATACGACTTCCCCAGGAAACAGCGGCGCTGCCCGAGCTTCTCGCTTTGAGACTCCGTTACTTCGCCTCGTCATACCGGGTCTGGATCAACGGCACGCTTCGCGCCGAGTCGGGTGCTGTTGCCCTGTCGCGCGAGAACTTTACGGCTCAGTACATGCCCGCAGAGATCCTCTTTGAACCGCAACCGGGGATCAACGAAGTGCTGATACAGTTCGCGAACTTTCATCACCGGCGGGTCAGGCTGAATCGCATGTATGTCGGGCCTGCGGATCATGTTCTGTCGCTGACGAACCGGGGGCTCATTCATCAGTCTCTTGTGCTTGGAACATTTCTGCTTGTAGCCGTGTACTTTGGTACGATGTATCTCATACAGAAATCAGAACCGGCAAATCTGTATCTCGCACTCATTGGTCTTGTAAGCGCTGGCCGTATCGTCGTTGTCAGCGAGCGCGTGCTGATCCGGTTAATTCCAGCCTTTCCTCCGGAACTCATGATGAAGATCGGATACGCCGGATCGGTACTCATTGTGCCACTTATTATTCTTTACGTAGCCCAGGGATTTCGCGCCTCCGTTCTGAATCCGGTCGCCCGTGCTGCGAAGTATCTGCTCTGGGTGCTGACCGCGGTCCTGATACTCTTCCCCGTCAGGGTATACGACCTTCTGTTCATGTACGGGCAGATTCCGATAATGGTCCTTGGCGTCTACGCGATGTACCAGCTTCTTCGGCATCGCGTACTGTCAACCGTGCAGGGCGGGTCCATGCTGGTTCCGGCGGCACTCGTACTCCTGGGTACGGGAATCAGCGATGTGTTCCGCGAACTGGGCCTTATCGCGTCGACGGAGCTGTTCTCCTCGGGCATGGTCGTCTTCCTTGCAGTGCAGGGAATATTCCTTGCGTGGCGCTTTCAGATCACGTTCGACAGGGTCGAGACACTCTCGAACGAGAATCGGGACATGATCCGTGAAATAAGCGGTCTGAACCGCGAGCTCGAGGATCGGGTTGCCCGGCGTACGAGAGAGCTCGAAGAGGCGAATCGACAGTTGTCCGAGTTATCGCGAAAAGATGAGCTGACCGGTCTTCTGAACAGGCGTGCCTTTGTCGAACGCATGGACCTCGAACAGTCGCTGGCAAAACGCGAGGAGCGAGTGCTGAGCGTACTCATGATAGACATCGATCACTTCAAGCCGTACAACGACGGATATGGACACCCGGCTGGAGATCGCTGTCTGCGGCAGATTGCGGATGCAATCGCGTCCTGCTGCGAACGTGGAGCGGATCTGCCCGCACGCTACGGCGGAGAAGAGTTTGTCGTGCTGCTTCCGCAGACCTCCTGGAACGGCGCGCTGCGTGTGGCGCGTCGCATACAGGATGTAATCCGGGAACAGGCGATTCCTCACGAGTACTCGGAAGTCTCGGAATACGTGACTGTCAGCATAGGAGTCACGTCCGAGCGACTGACCGGAGAATCCGACATGGAAATCATCG
Organism: Spirochaetales bacterium; assembly: GCA_007121695.1. GTDB lineage: Bacteria > Spirochaetota > Spirochaetia > DSM-27196 > SKKC01 > SKKC01. The sequence continues at coordinate 6,111 of SKKC01000435.1, forward strand.
ACCACGCGGACAAGGCACTCTACGCAGCGAAAAGTGGCGGGCGGAACACGATCAACGTGTTCGGCACTGGTCAGGAATAAACAGACACGGTATCTTTAGCGCTGGTTATCCACCCTATGAGCAATACGACAGATATACAGAATCTCAGAACCGGTGCTGCATCGGACAGCCTGGGTCGCGAAGACTCGCGCACACTGTACAGGAACCTGCTGAAGCTCGCGCTTCCCATTATGGGGGCCAACCTCATGCAGATGCTCTACAATCTTGCGGACACGTTCTTTCTTGGCCGTATCGGCGCCGCCGCGGTGAATGCTCCGATCATCAGCTTCAATATTATCTTCTTTCTGGCTGTATTCGGCGTCGGATTCGGCACTGCTGGAACCACGCTCATTGCGCAGAGCAAGGGAAAGGGCGATCAGCAGCGAGTGGAGTTCTATCTCGGGCAGCTCGCGGTGTTCATTTTCGGCATTGCAGTACTCGTCGGGGTAGTCGGTCTTGCCGTGCACATGCCGCTGCTGCGCCTGCTGAACGTACCGGAGCAGTCCTTCGAGTTTACCCGGCAGTATCTGACGATCATCTTTGCCGGTATACCGTTCATGTTTGGTGCCTTCTTCTTTCAGGCGGCCATGCAGGGAATCGGCGACGGGGTGACACCGTTCATTATTCAGTTTGCGACGGTGATCCTGAATATCGCGATCGATCCTGTCTTTATTTTCGGGTGGGGTCCGATTCCCCGCATGGAGGTCGCCGGTGCCGCCTACGCGACCATACTGTCCAAAGCGATCGCGACAATTGCTGGCGTGTACATTCTTTCCCGAGGGCGCAGGGGAATGAAACTGCGTCTGTCGAACATGCGACCACGCATGGAATCGGCACGTCTGTTCGTCGGGATAGGAATGCCTGCGAGTCTCGGGCAGGGTATTTCTGCCTTCGGGTTTACCGTCCTCCAGGGTGTGGTGAACAGCTTCGGCGCAGCGGTGGTCGCAGCCTTCGGAGTGGCGAACAGAATCATCAGCCTGGTGAACATGCCCGCCATAGGCATGTCGCGTGCGACTGCGTCGCTCGTCGGGCAGAGTCTTGGCGCCCGCGATACGGAACGGGCGAAACGCATCGTTCGCATGTCAGGGCTGACGATCTTCGGGTTCGTAGGTGTCGGCATGATTTTCGCGTTTTTCTATGGAAATCTGCTTGTGCGATTTTTTGTCGATGATCCGGAGGTTATCGGACATGGGGCAATCCTCTTTCGTATCGTAAGCCCGTCGGTTGTACTGTTCGCGCTGTTTACGGTAATTCTGGGAGCCTTCGAAGGCGGAGGTGATACGAAACCTGTCCTGCTTATGCATACTGTTCGCTTGTGGGGCATACGCGTTCCGCTGGCATTTCTGCTCGCGGTGCGGCTCGGATTCGGTCCGCCGGGGATCTGGATATCCATGTTCGTGAGTAATCTCGTAATTGCATCTGCAGGCTTTCTGCTTCTGCGCACCGGAAGGTGGATGCATAAAATCGACCCGGATACCCTGTAATACCAATGCGCGTGTCTATGCCCCGACCACGCAGTTCCGGCCCCGTGCTTTCGCCTCGTAGAGTCGCAGGTCGGCGAGTTCGATAATATCCTTCGCTGGTGAGCCGCTGTCCGGTGACAGCTCGTCGATTTCCGCGACTCCGGCGCTGAAGGTTACCCGCTGAACCCCGCCCAGCGCATCCCAGTCGTGCGACTGAAACAACCCCAGCAGTTTTTCGCAGACGGTCTGCGCCTGAGCCAGGCGGGTATCTGGCATGATTATCGCAAACTCTTCGCCGCCATACCGTGCGACGTCGTCAGTTTTTCGGGTGGAGCGCATCAGGATTGTCGACGCGGCCACGAGAATCCGGTCACCGACGGCGTGCCCGTGTGAATCGTTTACCAGCTTGAAGTGATCGAGATCGAGAATTACCACCGACACGGGGCGAGCGTGGCGTCTGCTTCGATCGATCTCGGTATCGAGCTGGGAGAAGAACCATCGCCGGTTGAACGCCGCGGTCAGAGGGTCCCTGATCACGAGCTCGGATAGTTGACGATTCTGTTCTTCGAGCGCGTCCCGAAGCTGCTCGACCTCGGCAAGGGCGGCCGCGAGTTCCTCGTTCCGTACGCGGTACAACTCCTTCTCGTGTTCGATTCGCTCTACCTCGAACCGTCCCATTGCCTGAAACAGTTGCGTCTCGATTTTCCGCTCCGTCGTCTGATCGAGTTCGTCGAACGCAGTACGCATGGTCCGCAAGGCGCCTGCCATGTCTTCGTCGTGCTCGAGCACGCTGCTGTAGTGTTTTCGCCAGTACGGAACGTTAAAATTCGACTCGGCAGCCTCGGTAAGTCGAAA
>SKKC01000061.1 GCA_007121695.1 Spirochaetales bacterium
AATGCTGTCCGATTACCTCGTGCGTGCGAAGCGTGGCACTGACGGGTACGGGGGAGAAGTTCTCGTACAGGGCCTTGAAGTTGTTTCCGTGGCTGACGACCACATAGGAGCCCTGCGGCTGAACAAACCCGGGAGCGAATCGATCGCGCGTCGCCTGCATGGTAACCCGACCGGAATGCGCAGCCCGCACCGGTTCGCGCACAGACTGAAACGTGACTCCGCGGCTCGGTAAGCCCTGTTCGAGCGACAGAAACCCGCTACGCAGCTCGGAGGCAGGAACAGGCCAATCCCAGGATGCGGCAGGTCTAATCCAGGCCAGGGCGCCGAGTGCGATTATCAGTACCGTACAACTTCGTTTAATGTGACAACTCATAAATGACAACCCTGGTTTCAAGACCGATGAATACATGATTTCCTTCATGCGTAATCGAATAGACCGGTGAACGGAATTCGAGCGTCGCGAGTTCCTGCATGTCGTCCGCGTAAAAAATGTGCAAGCGGCTGTACCCGTTCGATTGATAACCGTCTACCAGAACAAGAATCAGGTCGAGCGCTTCGTGCCAGCGAAAGCCGACAATGCGGCCGGCAACCGAGTGCGTCTGTACCTGGCCACGAGCGGTGTCATAGGCCCCAAAACCGTCTTCGGTCTCGAACAGGACCGTATCGCCCGCCCAGGCAAGGTGGTGAGGACGGTTCAGTCCGGTCTCGATTTCCTGCCTGTTGGAGGTCGCAATGCTGTTTCCGCTTCGATACAGAATGCTCAAACGTGTTGGGTGCAGGCCCTCGAGCACCGCAACACGACCCGCCGGGTGAACAGCAAGCGCGTATGCTGCCGCGTACGATTCTGATTCGGGATGCCGAACGGCCACCACGTTTCCGGGCGAATCGGCTGCAGTGCCGTCGAGGAGATAGACGAAACCGAAGGCATCCGCGGCCCACAGGCTTCCGGACACAGGTTCAACGGCGATAACAGGTCCGGCAAGTCGTATACGGGTACCTGCAAGCGGCGGATCCTCCCAGCCGAAGCCCGCACCATCGGAGTCTATGGAAAACACCTCGTCGCCCCTGAGCACTGCGGCGGTGGCAGCAGGGACAGTACGCGGAGTGTGTCCTGCCCGAAGGACGGTTGGGGTACCATTCAGCACCGTGACCGCACCTGCGTCGGTCAGATCGACTACGGAGAAGTTCCCCAGGGCTGCCGATTCGGCCTGCATCGCGTCGAATACGACAACAGCCTCTGCAGTCCGGGCGGTCCCGGAAAATGCCGCATCCGTCATCCGAAGCCACGAGACCGCTGTCTGCGCCGTCGAAGACCCACCGTCGGCCGGGACAGGAACTATGTGCGCCACTAGTTCAAGTCCGGGCTCGGTGTTCAATCGGATGGGAGAAACCGACAGGAAAAAGATTGTGAGTAAGGGAAACAGCAGGCTCGAGATTATCAGGCGGGTGCGCATCGTCATGAGGAAAGATATCCGTTCTTATCGCTTGCCGGACGACACACGTTTGTCGTCAGACTCCATTTTCTGCTTCCAGACTTCAATCCGTTTCTTTACGGTTTCGGCAGGTTCCGTTTCTCCGAGAAGCAGATGCATGCGTCGGAGCGCAGCAAGATGCGCTATCGCAAGCTTGAAATCGTCGAGTCGGAGCGTCGAAAGCTCGTACCGTTCCCGGTACCGGTCGGCAGCGCGCTGGAGGAGGCGTTTTACCAGTGCCAGATGCGCCAGTCGCTCTTCATAGTGTTCAGAGCGAGGGTCCATGCCGGCAACGAGAGTCTTCATGTTCAGCAGATTCTTCGCGACCGCGGCGAATCGGCCTTCCAGCTCGACAAAACTCCACTTCCACTTGGAGTTGTCACCAAAGCTCTGCTCGACCGCCTCGATGGTGAAGCCGAGTTTCCGCACGAGCCGGTATCGTGCGTCGTCGGGTACGGACTCAATGCTCTCGAGCTTTTCAGAGTACTCACTGTATCCGGCGTCGATCAGATCGGTGACCGTGTCCTCAAGAAAGATAACGCTTTGATAGCAGCTTTTGCGCGCGTCGTTCAGAAAGGCTTCACCCCGAACACCGAGCAGTGCAACCGAAACACGATTGAGCAACAGATAGCGCGACGCGAGATTGAGTCGCTCCTCGGCAAGGCCCAGGCGCTTGAACCCGCTATCCTCGGCCTCTTCGCGAATGGTACTGGCGATGCTGCGCTCGCGAACGAGCATCTGCTCGATTTCCGCCTTGTACTTCTTGACCTTGTCGGAGTATCTCTGTTTCGCAACCGCAGAAATCTTACCCATTTAGCGCCTGACTCCTGTTCCACGTTCCTCCGAATATGTTCGAAGCATGTCTTCTGCGTGCGATCGGGAGGCGGTCCCGGTTGTATCGCCAGCGAGCATTCGCGCGATTTCGTCGATTCGGTCATCTCCTGCAACTGCACGAACATCCGTGCTTGTCCGTTCGCTGCGAACCCGTTTTTCCACGCGTAAATGATTATCGGCGCGAACGGCAATCGTTGCAAGATGGGTAATGCAGAGGATCTGCTTATGCGTACTCAGGGCCTTGAGATATTCGCCCACCTGAAGCGCCACTTCACCACCGATACCGGCATCGACTTCGTCAAAAATGAGCGACGAAACTTCGTCCGTTGCCGCAAAGGCGCTTTTCAGCGCAAGCATGACGCGCGAGATTTCTCCTCCGGACGCAATGGACCGTAGCTGCTTCACCGGTTCACCTGGATTTGCGGACAGACGAAACGACACCGCGTCGAGTCCATAGGGACCGCAGGCAGGCTTGCCCGCGTCGTTTTTTCTTCGGTCAACAGCGATCACGAAGCGCGCCTTGGGCATACCGAGCTTCCCGAGGCTTTCGACTATGGTATGGGTCAGTTCTTCAGCTGTCGTCTGACGGGCTTCCGAGATCAGGCGGGCTTCCGCGAGCACTTCCTGCTCGCCGCGAGCAATCTCGGTGCTCAGGCGCTCCTTGTCTTCTTCCCAGTTGGACAGATCAGACAGCTCCTGTCGCGCTTCGTCGAGATACGACAGAATATCAGGGATGGTATCCCCGTACTTCTTTTCCAGTTTCCGTATCGTCGCCAGCCGCTCCTCGACCGCCTCGAGTCGCCCTGGAGAAAAGCTCAGGGTACTGCGATATTCTCCGATTGTCTCAGCGACGTCTTCTATTTCGTAAAACGCATCGTCCAGCCGGGTTGAGAGAGCCGAAAGCTCTGCGTCAATGGCTACCGCCTGCTCTATTGATGCCCGCGCTTCTCGCATGCGTAAAAGCGTACCACCCCGGTTTTCCGACAGCAGGTTATATACTGACTCGACAGCCGCATACAGCTGTTCGTGCTGCGAAAGAATACGACGTTCCTGTTCGAGTTCGTCTTCTTCGTTCGGCTGTAGCGCGGCGTCCTCAATTTCCCGTACCGCAAACGCGAGAATATCGGCCTGTCGCAGGCGCTCGCGCTCGTCGGACATGAGTTTCTCGAGGCGCTTGCGAAGCCCGGCGATCTCCTGAAAACGCTTCGTAAATGCCTGCACGCGCGGCACAAGTTCCGCGTACTGATCAAGAAAGATGCGATGATTATCTTCGCTCAGAAGTGACTGATGGGCATGCTGACCGTGTATGTCAAACAGCAGGCTCCCGAGCTCCTCGAGATCGGCCCGCGTTACCGGTGCATTCTGCACATAGATGGGCCCTCTGCCCTGCGTCTTTATGGTACGCCGAATAACGAGGCTCCCATCCTCGTCCTGAATGCCGTGCTCGCGAAGCCAGTTCAGGACGGCCTGATTGTCAGCGATCCGAAACACTCCGGTTACGACTGCTTCATCGGAGCCCGCGCGAATCGAACCCGTATCCGCCTTGACGCCGCGTAGAAGCGAAAGTGCCCCAACGAGGATGGATTTACCGGCTCCTGTCTCTCCGGAAAGCACGTTCAGCCCCTCGTTGAATCGTATTGACAGACGATCGACCAGGGCGTAGTTCTGTACGGTCAGCTCTTCGATCATGGTACTATCGACCTCCGGACCAGTGAAGTTTACTGCGAAGGACCTCGTAGAACGATCGCCGGTCTGACTCTATGATCGTCGCCTGGTGGTTCGATCTGCGAACCTCAATCACATCGTCTGCTTCAAGCGCGTAGACCTCCTGTCCATCCACCGTCATGACAACGTCGGTACGCTGGGTGTGATCCACGAGTATCCTCACCACTTCATGACCCGGCATAACGAGCGTTCGATTGCTTAAAGTAAAGGGACAGACCGGATTCAGGATCATGGCGTCGAGATCCGGGTGCAGAATAGGCCCGCCTGCCGCGGCCGAGTAGGCGGTGGATCCGGTCGGAGTGGCGACAATCAGCCCGTCGGCCCGGTAGGAGCCCAGCGTACCGCGACTCGTTGATGCTGTAAGATTGACGATTTTCGAAATACCCGTGGCCGCGACGACCACTTCGTTCAAGCCTATGCAGGTCGCGAGGCACTCATTGTCCCGCAGCAGCCTCGCTTCCAGCATAAGTCGTCGACTTAGCCCGACACGACGTTGCCTGTAGGCGTCGAATGTATCGTACCATTCGTCCTGGCGAACTTCGGTTATGAAGCCAAACTGTCCCAGATTGACGGCGAGAATGGGTGCGTCGTGACCAGCGAGCAGACGTGCGCACGAAAGTACCGTGCCGTCTCCGCCAAGGCTCACGACGATATCTACGGTTTGAAGCGACTCAATATCACTGGCTGATTGACCGACAGCAGCTCTCGAGACGCGAACTCCCTCCGTCGCGAGAGTTTCCTGTATCCGATCCGCCAGTACCACCGCCTGCGATTTTTCGTTGTTCGCGAATACAAGCACGTGCGAGACAGGAATACGTTCTGCTGTGGTTTGTGATTCAGTACGGGTTTCCACGATCCCCGTCACTATATCGGCTGGTGATTCCTCATGTACAGCCCTGCCCGATACACGCTCAGGGCAGGGTCGAAAGTACCTTGCCTATGTGTTCGACTTCCCGGTTCGTGAGGCTCGGATACAGCGGGAAGAGCACACAACGAAGATACAGCCCGTAGGCGGAGGGAAACCGTTCGTTTGTCAGGCCGTCAGTCTGCGAATCCGAAGACTTTTCTACAGCCGCAAGAATTGCATCTTCAAAGGCCGGAATCACCTCGATATCGTTTTTTTTCGCATACGCGATTACGTCTTTTACCGAGCTGTTCAGCAGTACGGGATACAGGAATCCGGCGGCCCCTTCGGTTGCGGGTGAAACCAGACCGCGATGGCGATGCGACCGCATTACCTGCCCCGAGAAACGCTCCGCGATCTCACTCCGTCGTGCGAGATACCGCGGAAGCTCTTTCAGCTGCGCAATCCCGAGCGCCGCGTTCATGTCGGGAAGGAGGCTGGAGCTGCTCGCGGTCTCCAGAGCCTGTTTCAGCGCCGCACGTTCCTTCGGTCCCCGTGCGATCACTGCAGCCCCACCACCGGTGGTAATAATGTCGTCCGGCTCGAGACTCAGCACAACAACTCTACCGGCTCCACCGGCAGGCATGTCGTTCCGGGTGGCACCAAGACAGTGAGAAACATCCTCAATGACAGGCACTCCCTGTTCAAGAATCGGAGCAAGATCAGGGGTGATACCCAGCGGCGCTGTCGATACCACGGCATCGATCGTCTGCTCCTGCATTATGCGGACAGCAGCGGCTACGTCGAGCGTCCCGTCGGAGGGATCGACATCGCAGTACACCGCAGAAAAACTACTTGCCTCGAGGACTTCTCGATAACTGTCCGGCGCGAGCGGTGAAATGAGCACCGACGCGCCCTCCTGGCAGGACAGAGCCTGAAACGCCAGGTCTATCGCACGGGCGTATTCACGCACCGCGATGCCGAGGCTTGCGCTGAAGAGTGACGAGAGGTTCCGGCCGAAATCCTGGAGAAGCTCGCCTGGTCCGAGTCGGTCAGATACCATGCACGTCAGCACGGAATCCATGTCTTTACGTCGAATTGACGGACGAATTATTGATATGGGCATACAGGTGTGAACCTGGCTCAGCTGCTCATGCGCTCGAGCTGCTGCAGCTCGCGAACATTAAACAGCCGTCGGATATTCAGGATAATGAGGTAGGTTTCGTCCCTATGCACGACCCCCTCGATGTACTCAGCGCCTATGCCGGAAATCATTTCCGGGGGGCGCTGAATGCTGCTGCGCTCAACGGCGACAACACGGTCAACTTTGTCGATCATGACTGCCAGCTGAACACCGTCGAGATTGATTATCACGAATCCGCTGAGCAACTCGTCGCCTTCCTCCAGCTCGGCAGCCTGTATCTGGAACCGCCGATGCAGATTGATGACGGGAATAATGTCGCGGCGGAGATTGAAGCTTCCCTCGACATAGGCCGGAGCGTTTGGAATCGGACGGACGCTTTCCACCTTTACGATGCCTTCAACATCCATGATGTTGATGCCGTACTTTTCCGGTCCGAGCTGAAAACTGACTAACTGCAACTGCTCCATTGGGGCCATGACGTGTTCCTATCGTGACTGGTATGACTTCAGCATATGCCGATCCGGTCTGCAAGACAAGGGATCACATTGACCGCCAGAATTTATAGTGGTTCTTCTCGATCTCCGACAGGTCTGGCATCGCGAAAAACCGGCTTTCAGAGCCCGCTGCGAACATGAACCCGTGCCGGATTAGTCGATATGAAACCTGGTCAAGTGAACTGTCGAGACACAGCCCCTTGGTATGCTTCCCGGGAAGCTGCTTGATCTCTCGGAAGGAGTCGCGCAGGCTCGACGGATGCATGCTTTCAATCGGAGACTGAAGAAACGGATTTTTTTCAAACTCGGCGAGGAACTCGACAATATCGAGATCGACCTGGGTATAGAACTGCTTTGGCGCGCTCTTGAAGTTTTCCGGATCGGTCACGTATCGCCCGAACTCATCGAAGTCGTAATCGGACAGCACGAGCATTCGCATTGGTGAGATCTCTGCGTATATTCGAATAAACCCTTCCTCGTGCGGATTCCGGTACTCACCGGGTTGAAGCTCGATACAGTGCCCCTCCTGCGTTGCAAGATACAGGTGTTGTATTGAGGAGATTTCGATGTGCTCGAGGGTACGGTACGTCGAAATGAACTTGGTCGACTTGGGCCTGCCGTCCTCATGCGGTTTGAGGTCAGACAGCACCTCCTCTATGCGAAAAAAGGGATGCCGATACGTACTGTCGATCTCGGCAAAAATAACCTTACCTCGGTAAAATTTCGACGAGCCCGACGTATAGTGCTTCGCGAAGTCTTCCGGCGGTAGCTGTGAGGCTACCAGCGCATCATTCGGATGCAGAATAAAGTAGAGTCGGTTCGTGTAATCCATGCGTCTTCTCCTTGTTTACGAGCCCTACAGACCCCAGAACGCCCGCAGCATTGGCGCGATCACCAGCGAAACAACAGCCATTAACTTTATGAGTATGTTCAATGCCGGGCCGGCAGTGTCCTTGAACGGGTCGCCAACCGTATCACCAACGACGGCTGCACGATGAGCATCGGAGTTCTTTCCTCCCGCTGCACCGCCTTCGATCATTTTCTTCGCATTGTCCCACGCACCACCGGCGTTGGACATGAACACGGCAAGAACGACACCACTCGCAGTTACACCAATAAGAAGCCCCATGAGCATGGCGACTCCGCCGACGAAGCCGACGATCACGGGAGTCAGAGCAGCCACGACGCCGGGAAGAACCATTTTTCGAAGCGCAGCGGTCGTTGATATATCGACACACCGGCGATAGTCAGGTTCTTCCGTTTCGTCGAGGATACCCGGACGCTCACGAAACTGACGACGCACTTCCTCTATCATGGTGTACGCAGCGTCTCCAATCGCGTCCATGGACATGGACGAAAACAGATAGGGAATAACAGCGCCAAGCAGAATACCGCCAATAACGGGAACTTCGAGCAAATCGATCATCTCGATGCCGAGCTGCTGCCTGACCGCGGTAAAGAGAATAATGGCCGTAAGCGCCGCAGAACCGATCGCAAAACCTTTTCCTATCGCCGCCGTGGTATTTCCCACCGCGTCCAGTTCGTCGGTGATTTTTCGCACCTCTGGCGGAAAGCTCGCCATTTCGGCCAGGCCTCCGGCGTTATCCGCGATCGGCCCGTAGGCGTCGACAGCCAGCTGTACTCCCAGCGTCATGAGCATGCCGAGTGCCGCGATTCCGATTCCGTACAATCCGACGAGTGCGTTCCCCGCGAAAATGGCAACCCCGACAATGAGAATCGTCGGGAAGGCGCTGATCATGCCGACACCTGTGCCGGTAATAATGGTCGTCGCAGCTCCGGTCTGGCAGCTTCTCACGATACGATTGACCGGACGGGTATCGGTTCCCGTGAAAAACTCCGTGAACATTCCGATAGCTGCACCGGATACCATGCCGATGACAGCAGAGAGCGCGACGAGAACGCCCCCGAC
>SKKC01000147.1 GCA_007121695.1 Spirochaetales bacterium
GTGGCAAAGTCTTCGAGGCGGTCGACCTTGTCGATGTACGCGGCGATGGCAAGATCCTGGCCACCCCGTAGGGCCTCGCCGGTCGAGTCGTTGTACCAGATATCGAGCGTGTTGCGCGTGAAGTTAACGGCCAGGATGCCCTGCGGAAGCGCGCTCAGAACGACAACACCCAGAAAAAACCAGAGCAGGCGAGCGCGAAACTCCGACCCCGGTTTTCGAAGCGCACGGTCGCGCACCAGACGTGCGAGGTTCACAAGCACCAGAAAGCCGAGAAGCACCGGAAAGCCAACCGTCAGGACAAGGGGCAGCCCTCCAAAACTGCCTGCCCCTTCAGCGATGCCCGATACGATCTGATCGGCGAAGACCAGAACCAGGACGATGCTCACAACGTACAACAGGACAACGCTAATTACCCCGCTCGAGGAGGCGGGAGCAGCACGACCGTTCAGCTTCATTGCATCACCTCGGCGTCGACCCAGGGACTCGATATGGTTCCGTGCCCAGAAATGGCCCGGACGAGATAGAGCGCATCGGGAATGACCCTCGGCTCAAAAACCACACGTACCTGCCCGTGTACCTCGTCGTGCATGCCCTGCAAAAGCACTCCGTCGAAGCGAAAAAGCCGTTCAATCGCAGCGTCGCGATCGGTAACTGTCGTTTCCACCGACCGGGAGTCAAGTATGCGGTACCCGCGTACGTACGGGTCGTACGAAAGGGTCTGCTCGACGGAAAAATCGTCCAGAACCGCCTGGCCAAGCAGCGTGAACCGGTCCTCGCTGGTGTCTGAAACTCGTACGTGGGCGGTTACCCGGGCGCGCAGCCCGTCGCCGAGCGTGTCGACGATTAACCTGTGTTCCACGGGAGTCGCCTCAACGCTCAGTAACAGGGAATCGCCTGTCCGGGAGATGTGAGCCTGTACGGCAAGATCGGCGCGACGGTCTACCCTGGTCGAAATCATGGGTATGCTTATTGCGCTCACCAGGAGCAGGAGGAACACGTAGGGGATTACGACCCCGGGCGCGCTCACCCGAACAACCCTGCGAACACCTGCTCTTACGACACGTCGCCCGTTTCCGGTCATTCCTCTTCGAATCGGCTTTCGAACAGCTTTTCGAGTGCGTCGACCGCCGCTTCTTCGTCGGGGCCATCGGCCTGAATGACGAGTTCTGCTTCGTAGCCGGCACCCAGCGTAATTATCCCCATGATGCTCTTTGCGTTAATGGTCTCGTGGTCTTTCTGCAACAGAATCTTGGACGAGAACCTGCTCGCTGTCTGCACGATCAACGCAGCCGGTCGCGCATGTATACCCGCTCTGTTCCTGATAGTCACCGGTCTTTCAATCATTCATCATCCTCATACGACGCCTCCTGTCTGAATGCCTGACGCCGCCGCAAGTATATGTTCCGCGCATTTTCGCTTTCAAGCCATTTGATTACGCTTTCGTTAAACTCTTTCGCGCTAAAATATCCCATTTTCTTCAATCGTTCGTTCATGGAGGCAGTTTCGATAATAATGGGAATATTCCGGCCGGGTTTTACCGGAATAACCAGGTTCGGCACGTGAACACCGAGCAGTTCGACAGTACGCTCATCTGCACCAAACCGATCGTACTCCTTGTCCGGGTCCCATTGCTCCAGATCGACAACCAGCTGCACCTGTTTCGTGTCGCGTATCGCACCGACGCCGAACAGATGAGTAATATTGATGATGCCAAGCCCCCTGATCTCCATGTGATGGCCAAGCGCCCTGTTCGCAGCCTCACCGTTGACGAAGTTGCCCGACGCACAGTGAAGCTGCACCGTGTCGTCGGCGACGAGCCGGTGCCCACGCTCGACAAGCTCGAGCGCGGTTTCGCTCTTGCCGACCCCGCTGTCGCCTCGCAACAGAACTCCGATACCGAACACCTCCACGAGCACGCCGTGGACGATTTCCCGCTGCGCGAATATGTTCGACAGGGCGCGGATCAGCCGGGACGAGAACTCGCTTGACGGAAGCGAAGTCTGGAGGATGGGGCACCCCGACTCTTCCGCGAAGTGGAACACGTCGTCGGTCGGGGTAAGACTGTGAGAAAACATGACACAGGGGATGTCCTGCTTGAACAGTTCTTCAAGCGCTTCGGTCTTTCCCTCTTCGGCGAGTTTATGAAGAAACGCGGTTTCACCCCGCCCGAATAAATGTACACGCTGAAACGCAAAGTTCTCGTAGAACCCGTTCAGCGCAAGACCGGGCCGGTTGATATCGGGCACCTTGATCTGCCGATTCAGGCCGGATCGCCCCCCTATGCACGTGAGATGGAGATCATTGTGCTCTTTCAGGTCCAGACCAAGGAGGTCAAGAACCGTAAACTTCCGGGTTGACTTTGTGGCCATCGGCCTTGTGCTCTTTTATGCGGTCTTTTTCTTTCCGTACTTTCTCGGCCAGCTTGTCTATCAGCTGATCAAGCCCTTCATGCAACCCGTATGAGCGAACCTTGATATGCGCACTCTTGTGCCAGCGAAAATTTACCGTGACCTCGATAACGTAGTCGCTCTTTTCCTTGGTCATGGTAATCATGAGATCGACAAGGTATTTCTCTGCAAAGTCGATCTTTTCGAGTTTGGTGTCTATGAACTCTTTCGTGTCATCCGAAAGATCGAAGTGGACCGCTTTCAGCTCAAGATTACCGCTCAAATTAAAACTCATATCGGGTCTCCTTATCTGTCGTAGGAGGAATCGATCGCCAGTTCCTTGCGGTACTTGGTAACCGTCCTCCGTGCTATCTTGATACCTCTCTTCTCCAGTATATCCGAAATCTTCTGATCCGACAGGTGCCGTTCCGTACCTTCTTCGGTGAGTATTTCCTTGATAATGGCCTTTACGCCTTCTTTGCTGTATCGCGACGGGCCTATCGAGGTCGAACCGACCGAATTGGAGAAAAAGTACTTCAGTTCGAAAATACCCCACTCCGTCTGCATGTACTTGCTGGTAGTAATCCGGCTGACTGTCGCTTCGTGAACGCCAACTTCCGCGGCAATGTCCTTAAGCGTCAGAGGTGCGAGGTGCTTGGGTCCACGCAGGAAAAAGTCGCGCTGAAACTCCACGATGGCGCGTGCGACACGGACCATGGTCCGATTCCGCTGCTCTATGCTGCCGATAAACCATTTTGCATCGCGGACACGGTTGGTCACAAACTGTCGGACTTCTTTTGTTCCGGCCTGCATTTCGTCAAAAAACGGATCCACACCAAGAACGGGAATTTCTGAATCGTTCAGTAGAATCACGAACTGCCCGTCGCGGATGCGCACCTGAAGATCGGGTACCACGTAGGTAGGCGTATCGCTGGAGTAGCGTGCGCCCGGGTACGGGTCAAGCGTGCGAATGTAGGCAAGCGCCCCTTCGAGTGCCGCGCTTTCGACCTTGAGTACGCGCGCAAGCTCGACAGGACGAATCTTCTGCAGCCGGTGCGAATGATTCCGCAGCAGCTCCAGCGCAAGTTCAGGCGCATCGCGGTCTGCCTCGGCCTGTACCAGCAGGCTCTCCCAGTGATCCGAGACGCAGGTGCCGACAGGCTCGAACGAACGGATCAGTCTTATCATGGGTTCGCACTCGTGCTGCAGGTGTTTCGGCAGCAGGGTTTCGGGTGGAACAACATGAAAGCCGTGTTCGTCGAGATTCCGGATCAGCAGTTCAGCGGCTTCGAATGCAGCCTGTTTCAGAGGCTGCAAGCGCAGCTGCCACAACAGATGGTCCTGCAGGCTCTCCGGGCGACTCAGGACGCCTTCAATGAACCCGTGCCTGTCGTCCGCGGCCTGCTCGTCTACGCGACCCGACGTGGTATGCGTTCCGGCTTCGGTGTAGGCGGAAAAGTAATCGTACTCTTCCCGGTCGACCGCGTCGTCTGTCTTGCTCGATACTTCGTCAAGACTGACCATGGCCGGATCGGCAACGACCTGCAGAGCAGGATTCGACTCGAGTTCCTGTTGGATGCGGAGTTTCAGATCCTGCACAGGCATAGCCATGAGCTGTATGCTCTGATACAGACGCGGGCTCATTTTTAGTTTCTGTTGCTGCACCAGGGCAGGTCGCTGAAACTGCACGTATACTCCTTCTGCTATCGCTTTTTCATATTGGGTCAGCCCCCATGCTTTGTCAATGTTGCCGGGCCTTGGCCTGTTTTACCTTCAGCTGCAGGGCTGCCTTCGCGTAGCCACCGTCCGCCGCGTCGACAAAATGGACCTCTTCCGGTGCCTCGGCGTGGATTACACACGTCATGATTGCGCGATCGGTAACGTGCATTCCGTACCGAATGCGCCCCGCTGTCTCCATGGCCGTCAGCCCGGTTACCAGTGCTTCGCGCGCGGTTGAGGTGCACGCGAGGACCATCTTCAGCCGTCCGTCGAACTTCTGAACATCAGCATTCACGATATTGTGCTCTTTCCCGTCCGGCAGATACTTGCCCACCCGGACAACAGGAAGCCTGAATCTCATAATGAGCGCGTGAGCACACAGCTCGAATCTGACCCGCCACCGTTCGAGCAGACGTTTCAGCCCCCTCGCTCCGCGAGCGTGCACCGCAGCTTCGATATCGATCTTCGCGCGAGCCCGGATGTGACGCTGCACCCCCTCGGCAACGGGATTGCGCACGTCCATGGACCCGACAATACGGTCCACGAGACCTGCAGCCTCGCGCAGCACCGCCGAACGGTCCGGCTCCGAATCGTTGACCGATTCGACAATAAGCGCGACCGTTTCCCCGGCGGAGGACGGTATCTCGTCCCAGCGGCAACTGAATCCGGCAGTCGATGCCTGTTCGACTGACAGACTCCGGGCATGCAGAACTCCCTGCTTCAGCATCCGGTCAGCACGATCGACGCCAGGTCCGTCGAGCGCAGCCTGCACATAGCGATCGGAGAGGCGTATCCGGGCGACCCGAACCGGTGCGTGTGCGGCACATAAGTCGGCAACGCGTATGGACCCGACGCGGACATCAAGATCGAAAGCCGCTTTCATACTTACCGCGCTGTCCCGAAGGACCGCCTCGCAGCGATCTGCGAAGGCTGGCGGCACAACCATCGTGGCCCCATCCCCGCCAAACACGTAGGGAAACCGCAGATGACCAAACACGTTGCTGACGGCTACGACCGCGACAGCACCCGCGACATTGACCGCCTTGTAGCGCCCTGTCTCTATGGCCTGCGTCGAGTTGACGACATCTGTCAGCAACACCACCCAGTCTGACGGAACGTCGCGGTACCGCGATGGATCGAAGGCTTCGGCGAGCGAGGATAGCTCTGGCAGGTTTTCAAAGAAATCAAAATCGGACATTGGCTGCCTCAATGCTTCATTGTAGCGGTGTCGCGGCGTGTTGTCTGCTTGTGTCAAACCGGATATCGAGGCAGACTGAAGCATGGCCCGACCGTTTTCACTGCTCGTAAAGCCCGCAGGTCCTGACTGCAACCTTGCCTGCACCTACTGCTTCTACCTCTCGAAGTCGTCGCTGTTCGGCCGACAACTGCATCGCATGTCGACGCAGGTGCTTGAGGCCATGACGGCGGCATACATGGCGACGGATCAGCCGGTATATACCTTCGGTTGGCAGGGCGGAGAGCCAACCCTCATGGGTGTCGAGTTTTACCGCAAGGCGGTTGCATTACAGAAGCGCTACGGGCGCCCCGGGGCGCAGGTCGCCAACGGCCTTCAGACCAACGGTACTCGTATAACCGATGAACTTGCTGCGCTGTTTGCCGAGTACCGTTTTCTCATTGGCGTCAGCATAGACGGGCCGCCCGAGCTTCACGATCATTACAGACCCTACGAGTCCGGCAGAAACTCTCACGCCGAAGTGCTTCGCGGGGTCGAACGGCTTCGCGCGCACGGCGTCGAGCACAACGTTCTGACGGTTGTGAACGCGCATACGGTTGAACATCCCCGGACCCTCTACCGATACCTGAAGGACCTCGGCTTCGAGTACCATCAGTACATACCATGCGTCGAGTACGAGCCCGACGGAACGCTTCGTCCCTACTCCATCGACGGGCCCCGATGGGGCCGGTTCCTGCGGGAACTCTACGACGAGTGGGCTCACGACCCCGAACCAGCCTCGATACGCCATATCGACGCGCTTATGCAGCACGCCCTCGGCGGGCCACCCGCGATGTGCAGCCTGGCATCGAGCTGCCGGCAGTACTTCGTGGTGGAACATACCGGCGACGTGTATCCCTGCGATTTCTTCGTCAGCGAAGACATGAAACTCGGGAACGTCCAGACCCACCGCTTCGGGCAGATGTGGCAGAGCCCGCTGTTCAAGCAGTTCGGGCAGTTGAAGCGCATGCTCCCGGATGAATGCAGGCAGTGTGAGTACCTGTCGTGGTGCCGGGGTGACTGCCCGAAGCATCGCGTCGGCGGCGCGACAAATCCGGTCGCGGTCATGCAGACTGCCTCCGAACCGCCAGTCAGTACACTCTGCTCGGGGTGGAAGGACTTTTTCGCGACCTCCCTGACCGACATACAGCGTCAGGCCCGAATGCGCGCACAGGGATCGTGACCCCCCATGACGAGAGCAGCCCGATCCGTGTAGTATTGCGCGCATGGGTGAGCGAAGAGTTGTGGTTACAGGCATGGGGACGGTCAATCCGCTGGGAAATTCGGTACACGAATCCTGGCAGACCATCATGGATCGACGATCGGGCATAGGTCCGATAACCCATTTCGACGCCTCCGGGCTGGCCGTCCGCATCGCGGGTGAAGTGCGCAACTTCGATATCTCAGGCCTTGTCGACGAAGATATGGCCAAGAAGGCCCGTCGTATGGACCGCTTCTGCCACTACGCGATTGGCACCGCCAGGGAAGCGTGGGACCAGGCAGGACTCGACGACATTGACGATTCCCGCCGCATCGGTGTCGGCATCGGAAGCGGAATCGGTGGTCTGAATGTACAGCACGACAATTCGGTTCAGCTTGCGAACAAGGGCCCCCGCCGGGTAAGCCCGTTCTACATTCCCATGTCCATCGGCAATATGGCCGCAGGCGTTGTCAGCATGGTTTTCGGCGCGAAAGGGCCCAACATCAGCCTGCAGACGGCATGTGCTACCGCGAATCACGCCATAGGACTGTCGGCGCTCATGATCAAGGCTGGCATGGCGGACGTCATGCTCAGTGGCGCAAGCGAAGGATCGGTCAGCGAAATTGCGATAGCGGGCTTCGCCAACATGCGGGCGCTTTCCACGCGCAACGAGGACCCTGCGGCGGCATCCCGCCCCTACGATGCCGACCGCGACGGCTTCGTGCTCAGCGAAGGCGCGGCAACGCTGGTACTCGAAGACTACGACCACGCCCGCACGCGAGGTGCGACCATACTCGCCGAGGTTCTCGCCTGCGGCATGTCCGGTGACGCCTACGACTTTGTCGCCCCGGATCCGAGCGGGACAGGTGCACAGTACGCCATGGAAATGGCTCTGTCGCAGGCCAGTGTTTCCCCCGACTCGATCGACTACGTGAACACGCACGGAACCTCCACCCCGGCCGGCGACATTGCAGAACTGCGCGGGATTCACGCCGTCCTTGGTACGCAGGCTGAACACGCGTGGGTTGGTTCGACCAAGAGCTATCACGGACACCTGCTTGGCGCGACGGCCGGGCTGGAAGCAGTGCTGACTGTCATGGCCTTGCAGCATAACACCGTGCCTGCCAATCTGAACCTCGACACGCCGGACCCGGACCTGCCTCCGGTCAGACTTTCCCGTGAACACGTGGAAACACCGCTGACGACCGCCCTCTCGAACTCGTTCGGCTTCGGTGGGCATAACTCGAGTCTTCTTCTCAGGAGTCTGTAGAAAGGATACCCCGCTCATGGCACCAGGATGCTGCGCACCGGGACACGAGCCCGGATCTGATCAGCAACAGCAGAGCACCCCGTCTCCGCACTCTCCCCGTCCGACAACTGCGCCCGTGAAAAACGGACACGACGAAACGCTTGTGCCGATACCCGCTACCGAATTTCTCATGGGTGCCGACGACGATGTCGGCTTTCCCGACGACGGAGAGGGACCGGTCCGCACGGTACGACTATCTCCCTTCAGCATGGATCGCTATGCCGTCACCAACAGGCAGTTTCAGGCCTTCGTGAACGCTACCGGGTACCGCACCGACGCAGAACGATTCGGCTGGTCCTTCGTGTTCCGGCGGTTTGTCAGCAAGGTGACGCTCCGCCGTGGCCACGCGCAGGAGGTACAGGGACTGCCCTGGTGGTACGGCGTGAAAGGCGCGTACTGGGTGAAACCCGAAGGAAAGGGGTCGACCATCGAGGACAGACTGGATCACCCGGTGGTCCACGTATCGCATACCGACGCTGGTGCGTACTGCACCTGGGCCGGGGTCAGACTGCCGACGGAAGCGGAATGGGAATGCGCCGCGCGGGGAGGCCTGGTCGGTAAGCGATACGTGTGGGGCGACGA
>SKKC01000195.1 GCA_007121695.1 Spirochaetales bacterium
ACCCGCCGTCCTTCTGGAGAAAGTATTTTTTCAGGTATGGTTCGGGAACGCCCGTTACCCTGTGCGTCGGATAATACCCGGCCTTCGCCGTCATGAGTGACTTCAGGCTGATGTCACTCGCAATAACCTTGATGTCGTAGCCTGGTGGCAGTATCTCCATGAGCACCATGGCAATGGTGTACGGTTCTTCGCCGGTTGAGCATCCCGCACTCCAGACGCGTATCTGTCGATCCGCAGGCGAGGTTTTGTGTTTCAGAAGATCGGGAATGACGTAGCTCTCAAATGTCTCGAAATGCGCGGTGTTCCGGAAAAACCGGGTAAGGTTTGTGGTAACGGAGTCGAGAAACTCCTTGAGTTCGTTTCCGTCGGCACGCAGGTGCGTGTAATACGCGCCGACCGTCTCGTGTCCGGTCAGTCGCAGCCGCTCGCGCAGCCGACTCTCGAGTATGGACCTGTTCGTTTCGGAAAAATGTATGCCGCTTTCGTCATAAATGAGGTTACGGAAACGGGTAAAGTCACTATCGTCTAATATGGCTGCCATTGTACGCTTCGGTTTCAAGTCTATGGGCCCGGATCGGGGCTGTCAATGAAGGACATGAGCCGCTACACTCGGCCACTGGAGGATGTTACCATGAATTTACGCAGCCGCTTCCCCGACAATTTTCTGTGGGGAACTGCTACTGCCAGCTATCAGGTCGAAGGTGCCGCGAACGAAGACGGCAGGGGAGTCAGCATCTGGGATACCTTCTCGCGTACCCCGGGCAAGGTGCTCCACGGCCACACCGGCGACATCGCCTGTGATCAGTACCACCGGTACAGGGAAGATGTCGAGCTCATGAAGTCTCTCGGTGTCGGTGCGTACCGATTTTCGATTGCGTGGCCACGCGTGTTTCCCGAGGGGCGAGGTGCGCAGAACCCGAAGGGCTTCGACTACTATAATGCGCTTGTCGACGCGCTGCTCGAGGCAGGCATCAAGCCCGTCCCGACGACCTATCACTGGGATCTGCCGCAACCGCTTCAGGATGCTGGCGGATGGCCGGCGCGTGATACCGCGTTCGCGTACGCGGACTACGCAGATGCCTGCTTTCAGGCGCTCGGTGACCGCGTAGACATGTGGATTACGCTCAACGAGCCCTTCTGCAGCTCGGTTATGGGCTACTACGTTGGCGAGCACGCTCCCGGCGAAACGAATATGGGACGCACCACGGCGGCTATACATCACCTGAATCTTGGCCACGGACTCGCCGTACAGGCCTTTCGCAATGGCGGACATCCCGGCACCATCGGCACGACGCTCAACACCCAGACACCGCGCCCGGCAACGCTTCGTCCCGAGGATGTCGAGGCTGCGGACCGTGCTGCCGACCTCCCGACCCGCATGTTTCTCGATCCACTTATAGGCAAGGGCTATCCGCAGAGATTCCTCGACGCTTACGAAGACGCGGTCGTTCCGCTCGAAGATGGGGACCTGGATATCATCTCTTCCGACATCGATTTTCTCGGGCTCAACTACTATTCGGAAAGCTGCGTCGCCCATGATCCTGAACACCCCGAGGGCTACCGCCACGTTCCACAGTATCAGCACACGACCGACATGGAATGGCCCATTACGCCGAAGGGGTTGCATCGGCATCTGACCTGGCTGCACGAACATACGGCGGGAATGAAAATATACGTGACCGAGAACGGCTGCGCCATGCCGGATGCGTTGAGCGCCGACGGAACGCGCGTGCACGATCACGACCGCATCGCCTTCCTGCAGGATTACCTGAGTGCCTGCGCGGATGCGATACAGGAAGGGGTGAACCTGCAGGGGTACTTTCTCTGGAGTTTCATCGATAACTTCGAGTGGGCCTACGGGTACACGAAGCGCTTCGGGATCGTCTATTGCGATTACCTCGACGGCAGGCGTGTTCCAAAAGACAGCTTCTATTATTATCGCGATCTTATCGCTGGAATGGAGTAATCCGGCGTCTGTTTCGTTGACCGGCCAGCGGTCTACCGGGATAATGAAATCCCGATGAAGAAATACGTAATTGTTACCGGCGGTGTGTGTTCGAGTCTCGGCAAGGGCATTGCCGCCGCAAGTCTCGGGAGTCTGCTTGAAAGCCGCGGTCTCGCGGTGCGCATGGTCAAGATCGATCCCTATATTAACGTTGATGCGGGCACAATGAGCCCGTATCAGCACGGAGAGGTCTTCGTGACCGACGACGGGGCCGAAACCGATCTTGACCTCGGGAACTACTCCCGTTTCACAAACTCTCCCCTCAGTCGGGCAAACTCCATAACCACCGGCCAGGTGTATCAGGAAGTCATACAGCGCGAACGCGAAGGACGCTATCTCGGTCGTACCGTACAGGTTATTCCCCATATTACCGATCGCATCAAGCAGCGAATCATGTCGGTTGGAGAGCAGGAAGGGGTCGACGTTACGATTGTAGAGGTCGGCGGCACCGTTGGCGACATTGAAAGTATTCCCTTCCTCGAAGCAGCGAGGCAGATGATACACGAGATTGGTCACGAGCACGTGGTCAGCGTTCACCTGACGCTCATTCCCGAGGTCGGAGGGAACGAACTCAAGACCAAACCGACGCAGCATTCGGTGAAAGAAATGCGCGAGATCGGTATTCAACCCGACGTACTCCTGTGCCGCTGCCCGCGTCCCATGGAAGAAGACATGCGACGCAAGATTGCCAACTTTACCAACGTCGACTACGAGGCTGTCGTATCGGCGCACGACGTGGAAAGCACCATCTACGAAATTCCGCTGGTGTACCACGAGCAGCAGCTCGACCAGATCGTATGCGCGCGGCTGAACCTGCAATGCGCCGACGCCGATCTGACAAACTGGGAATACGTCGTTCGCACCTTCAAGAACTCGAATACGACTGTTAGGATAGGGGTGGTCGGGAAGTATATCGAACTCGCCGATTCCTACAAATCCATAGACGAAGCGCTCTATCACGGTGGCATCGCGAATGCGGTGCGGGTGGAGCTCGTGAAAATAGACTCGGAACGTCTGGAACGAACAGGGAATCTCGAGCAATCGCTCGAAAATCTTGACGGGATTCTCGTTCCCGGCGGGTTCGGCGGGCGCGGTATCGAAGGAATGATCGCCACGGCACGGTACGCGCGCGAACACGGTATACCGTACCTGGGCATCTGTCTCGGGATGCAGATCATGGTTATCGAATGGTCGCGCAACGTCCTTGGACTAGCCGACGCCGACAGTACCGAGTTCTCGCCCGACACCCCGAATCCGGTGGTCAGTCTGCTCGAAGAACAGATAGACGTGCACAACTATGGTGGTACCATGCGGCTTGGCGCGAGTGAATCGCGTCTGATCGAGGGCACCCGCATACATAGCGCCTACGGTGCCGAGAGAATCAGCGAGCGCCACCGGCATCGCTATGAAGTATCGAACCGCTTTCGAACCCAGCTATCGGAATCGGGTCTCGTTATTTCGGGTACGACGCCCGATAAGGAGCTTGTCGAGTCTGTTGAATGGCAGGATCACCCCTGGGCCGTGGGTGTACAGTTTCATCCCGAGTTCGGCTCGCGTCCTTCACAGGCGCAGCCCCTGTTCAGGGAATTCGTAAAAGCGGCTGTCGAACGGCACGGGACATGATCGGTCGAGCTGCCACCCGGGGGTTCGTGGTCCTGCTGCTCTTCGCCGGCTGCAGTCTCGACTACGAAGCCGCACGGCTGGCTGAAGCTATTCCTGATACCACCCCGAACGCGGAGCTCACGGGGTTTTCGCACACCGTCGTGAGGCGTGGACGTCTTGTGTTTTCGATCGAGGCCGAAACGGTGCGGCGCTTCGATCGCCACGACGAGCAGCAACTCGAGAATGTACGGTTTCAGGAGTTCAACGCCGACGGCGATCTTGTTGCGTCCGGCAGCGGACGTTTCGCACGGTTCTTCGGCGAAAGCGAGAACGTCGAGCTGATCGGAGATATCGAGTTTTCGACCGAGGTGGAAGACGCACGCATAGAGGCCGAATATCTGTTCTGGGACAGGGAGCGACGGATGCTGTACGGGGACCCTGACGAAACGGTACTCGTAACGCGGGCAGACGGCACGCGCCTGTCGGGGCGGGGTTTCGAAGTAGACCTCCGTCGTCGTATCATCGATTTTACCGGCCCGGTAGAGGGCGTATTTATCGAAGGAGCCGACGAGTGAAACGGGCCCTGATCTGCCTTGCCCTGGTGCTGCTGACAACAGCGCCGGTATCCGCCGACCTCACGATTCGCAGCGACCGGTGGCAGAGCGTGTTCACCGAAGGACAGGAACGCACCCGTCTGACGGGAAACGCGAGGGTCAGCTCCGATCGCATAGTCGTAGAGGCCGACGAGATTGAACTGTCGGGCGAGTCGTTCCGTTTCGTTCGTGCGCAGGGGCGCATGCTCGTGATAGACCGCGACCGGGATCTGCGCATTACCGGCAACAGCCTGTTCGTGGACCGCGACCGCGACATTATCCGGGTCGAAGGCAATGCCGAAATGGAAGACCGCGAGAATGAACTTATCGTTCGTGGCGGGTTTATCGAGTATCTCGGCGAACAGGAGCTTACCATTGTCCAGGTGGGGGCGCGCATCCTTCGGGAGGACCTCGTGGCCCGCGCCGAGTTCGCCAGGTATCTGCGGGACAGCTCGACCCTCGAGCTTTCGGGATTACCGCAGGTCACCCGCAACGGTGACCGGTTTCAGGCGAGCCGTATCATCATCAATCTGGACTCAGACGAAATTACGCTTCGCGGCGAGGTCCGTGCGACAGTTCGGGACGCAGAGGACTGAGTATGGCGCTGCTGGAAGCACGGAATCTGCACAAGTCATTCGGCCGCAAGGAAGTGGTCCGGGGAATAGACTTTTCGATGCACGACGGGGAGATCGTCGGGTTTCTGGGCCCCAACGGCGCTGGAAAAACGACCACGTTCTACATGGTGGTTGGTTTCATTCGCCCGAGCGCGGGCCATGTCCTGCTCGACGGGAACGATGTGACCCGAAAACCCATGTACCTGCGCGCGCGACTCGGAATCTCCTATCTGCCCCAGGAGCCGAGCGTATTTCGCAAACTCACAGTCGAAGACAATATTCTCGCGATTCTGGAACTGCGCAAGGACCTCAGTCGCAGGGAACGCTACCGGCTGCTCGACGAACTTCTTGACGAGCTCGGCATTACCGGGAATCGCAGGCAGCCGGCCTATACCCTGAGCGGCGGCGAACGGCGTCGGACCGAGATCGCCCGCAGCCTTGCGATAGAGCCACGTTTTCTGCTGCTGGACGAACCTTTTGCCGGAATTGACCCTATCGCGGTGTATGAGATCAAGACGATCGTCCGGGCGCTTGCAGGGAAGGGAATCGGGGTATTAATTACCGATCACAATGTCCGTGACACCATGGAAATTACCCACCGCTCATATATAATCAAGGACGGCGAAATTGTCGTGTCCGGGAACCGGGACGAGATCACCGCCAATGAGATAGCGCGAAAAGTATACCTGGGTGATACCTTCACCGTGTAACAGGACAAGGAGCTTTCATGAAATACCGCAATCCGAATCTTCCGCTGGAAGAACGCATAGAGGACCTGCTGTCGCATATGACCCTCGAAGAAAAGGCCTCGCAACTACTCCACGAGAGCCCGGCGATCGAGCGGCTTGGAGTGCCCGAGTACAACTGGTGGAACGAGTGTCTGCACGGTGTCGCCCGTGCGGGGAAGGCGACTGTATTCCCGCAGGCAATCGCGCTTGGCGCGACGTTTAACCCCGATCTGGCATTCGAGGTCGCCGAGGCGATCTCCACGGAAGGCCGGGCCAAGTTCAACGAAGCGGTTCGTAACAATCAGCGTGGTCGATACCAGGGGCTGACCTTCTGGACTCCGAACATCAACATTTTTCGTGACCCCCGCTGGGGCCGAGGGCAGGAAACCTACGGCGAGGACCCGTTCCTGACAGCAGCCATAGGAACAGCCTTCGTGAAAGGCATACAGGGCGATCATCCCGCCTACATGAAGGCTGCCGCCTGCGCCAAGCACTTCGCCGTACACAGCGGCCCGGAAGGGCTTCGTCACGAGTTCGATGCGCGGGTCAGCGAAAAGGACCTGCGTGAAACCTACCTGCCTGCCTTCAAGGCGCTCGTCGACGCGGGGGTCGAAGCGGTCATGGGGGCGTACAATCGCACGAACGGAGAACCCTGCTGCGCGAGCGAAACCCTCATGAATACCATTCTTCGGGGGGAGTGGCAGTTCCAGGGTCACTACGTGTCGGACTGCTGGGCTATTGGAGACTTTCACACCAACCACAAGGTTACATCGACGCCCGAAGAATCGGCCGCACTCGGAGTCCGCACGGGCTGCGACCTGAACTGCGGCTGCGTATACGAGTCGCTCGTTGCCGCGGTGGAGCAGGGCCTGCTCGAAGAGGCCGACATAGACCGGTCCCTGCGACGTCTGCTCTCCGCGCGATTCCGGCTTGGTCTGTTCGATCCACCGGAGATGGTTCCCTGGAGCTCCGTCCCCATGTCTGTCGTCGGGTGCGACACTCACCGCGCGCTCGCCCGCGAGGTTGCACAACAGTCATGTGTGCTTCTGAAAAACAACGGTGTGCTGCCGTTGAAATCGGACGTTCGCAAGCTCTTTGTCACGGGCCCTGCCGCGGCTGACCATACCGTCCTGCTGTCGAACTACCACGGCACGTCCACGCGACTGGTATCCTTCCTCGACGGGATCACCGAACGAGCCGGTGACGATCGCTGGGTCGTGTACCGACAGGGCTGCGGGTTCGATACACCGGTACGGAACAAACTCAACTACTCGTTCAACGAGGCGAAGGATCACGATATTGTAATCGCCTGCCTTGGTATATCGAGCTATCTCGAGGGTGAAGAAGGAGACGCGTTCGCCTCTGACTTCAAGGGAGACAAGCGGACGCTGGCCCTTCCGGAAGACCAGGTCGATTACTGCCGGAAGATCAAGAAAGCAGGTGCGCCGCTTGTCGTCGTGGTAACCGGCGGGTCGCCGATAGATCTGACCGAGATACACGAGCTTGCCGACGCAGTGGTCTTCGCGTGGTACCCGGGTGAAGAGGGCGGGAACGCGCTGGCGTCACTGCTGTTCGGCGATGTCAGTCCGTCGGGGCGACTGCCGATTACCTTTCCGAAGTCACTCGAGCAGCTGCCTCCGTTCGAAGAGTACGCCATGAAAGGCAGAACCTATCGGTACATGACCGAGACGCCCCTCTATCCCTTCGGCTTCGGTCTTTCCTACGGCGACATACGCTACGAGTCGCTGCAGCAGGTGGACGCCGCCTCCGGAATGGCCTGGGACATGGCAGCAGCCGCTGGAGGACACGACACAGACGTACTACACGGTGTCGATCTCGTTGTGACGCTGCGGAATGCAGGATCCACCGGCGTGTCCGAGGTCGTGCAGACCTACGTGGCGCTCGCGCACAACGACGGCAGTCAGCCGATTTCGCGGCTTGTCAGCGTCGACCGCGTGTGGATCGGTCCCGGCGAAACCGTGAAGACAGCGGTTTCGCTGCCTTCGGGCGCGTTCGAGACGGTCGACGACGACGGTGTGTCGCGTTCGCGTCAGGGCGAGTGGAACATTATTGTCGGGGGCAGTTCTCCCGGGACCCGGAGTCAGGAACTCGGCGCCCCTGCGCCAGTCTCGCTGACCGTCGAGCGATAGTCAGGTATCGCGCGCGACCCGGAACCCGCAGTTGCCGGTAGAGCTGTCGGGAGTGTTGGACGATCGTGCTGCAACCCGGTAGCGGTTGCAGTACGAGTGGTGACACAGGTAGGAGCCGCCGCGCATCACGCGGCTGCTTCCACGCGCCGGCCCGACCGGGTCCTGTAGCGGTCGTTCGTCAGGATGCCTGGTCGACCACCAGTCGGCACACCACTCCCACACGTTTCCCGCCATGTTGTACAGTCCGAACCCGTTCGGTTCGAAGCTGTGGACCGGTGCGGTTCCGGCGAAGCCGTCCTCTTCCGTGTTGTGGGTCGGAAAGGTTCCCTGCCAGATATTACACTGGTGTATTCCACCCGGTGTCAGTTCGTCGCCCCACACGTATCGCTTACCGACCAGGCCTCCCCGCGCGGCGCATTCCCATTCCGCTTCCGTCGGCAGTCGGACCCCGGCCCAGGTGCAGTACGCACCAGCGTCGGTATGCGATACGTGGACCACCGGGTGATCCAGTCTGTCCTCGATGGTCGACCCCTTTCCTTCGGGTTTCGCCCAGTACGCGCCTTTCACGCCGTACCACCAGGGCAGTCCCTGTACCTCCTGCGCGTGGCCACGGCGGAGCGTCACCTTGCTGACAAACCGCCGGAA
>SKKC01000028.1 GCA_007121695.1 Spirochaetales bacterium
GTACACCGGCCCGCGAATTCCATCCTGAAACAGCTTGTCGAGTCGTTTACCGGATATCTCCTCGGTAGAACCGGTGAGACCGAACACGCGATTGCGGTGCTTAGGGAATGCACGCGAACCGTAAAGTCGGCGGCGAATGATCCACACGCGCCCCTGTACTATTTCTGGTACTCCAGCGTGCTGCCGCACCAGAAGACGTCACGGTATGACGATCCGTCAACCGAGATTGGCCGGTCGGTGAAAATCGTGCAACAGAGATTGTCCCGAATCGAGCAACACACCCACAAGCTCGATTACCGGAACCGAAATCGCTGGTATCATCGTCTGTTCGACGAGGCTCGAAAACATAACCTCGTGTAAGGATTGACAGAAACGGGAGGCGCTGATAGGTTAGCGCTCGTTCTCACAACACATGGCGGCGTAGCTCAGGTGGTAGAGCAAACGGCTCATATCCGTTCGGTCGGGGGTTCAAGTCCCTCCGCCGCTATAGCATTTTCTTCGTTGTACAGTTCATACTGCCCGTCGTCGGACGCTGGCTCGGTGCTGCGCTCGGCGGTCTGTCGTTTCTGATCCCGAATCGTTTCAATCTCGCGCACGAACTCTTCGACGTTTGAAAAGTTTCTGTACACGCTGGCAAACCGGATGTACGCGACGCGGTCTATCTCGTAGAGATGTTCGAGGATCATTTCCCCTATGGTTCGGGCAGGAATTTCATGGTCCGGCAGGCCCTGCATTGCAGCCTCGTCCTCTATTTCCGATACGACAAGTTCGACGGTTGACTGTCCAATGGGGCGCTTTTCGACAGCACGCTGTATGCCACGCTGCACCTTCGCGCGGTCAAAGGGTTCCCTGCGGCCATTCGATTTGATGACCATTAACTGCTTTTCTTCGATACGTTCGTAACTGGTAAACCGATACCCGCAGGATAAACACTGCCGTCTGCGGCGTATACTTTCGCCCGCGGCCAGGCTCCGTGACTCTATTACTTTGTCATCAAGACCCGAGCAACGTGGACAGCGCATACCGAGTGTCGGATGCACGCTGAAGGCCGGTGCATCCGACGTATCTCCTGTGTGATCAGTGGACGGCGATGTCCACCGACGGCCGCATCTCTGCGAGTACCGACACGGCTTCGTGAACCGGATGATTCGCGAACCGCTTCATTGGATCTGTGTCGATACTGTCGCCTGCGTCGAGTGGCGCAAAGCCGCCCTGCGCAAGACGGTAATCGAAGCACGGGGCCCATTTGCGGGCGCCGAGTCGCGCGGTCGTCGAGCAGTTATCTACCATGTACGCAACGCCCTTGAAGTGCATATACGGATTCAGGCTGTCGACAGCTTCGATCACGGATTCATTGACGATTTCGGAGTACGCGTGACCGAACTCGGTTAACACGTCTATCTGCGCCATCATGCACGCGACGTAGGTGCCTGCGGTGAAAGGATGTACGCGTGCGGGATGCGCGTCGCGTTCGGCTCGGACGGTCTCTCCCGTTTTCCACATACTCGTGGTGTCGATTTTCGACCAGGAGAAGCGATTCAGGCGTTCTCCGGCAAGAATGACTGAGCGAATCTCGTTCCCGCTGTGGACTTCCTGATAGATTTCGTAGAGTACCTCGAAACACGGTCCGTATGCGGCGTTGTACGCCCTTGCGAACTCGGTTCTGTCGCTGTCGGAGAGTTCTTCGTAGACCGCCCGGATTCCTCTGTGGCTGATTGTCTCCGAAATGGGGCCGGTTATTGATTCAACCGAGTCACGATACGCCTGTTCCGGAGATGCCCCTGCTGCAGTGTATCTTCGGTACAGCAACTCGACGATGCCGTGTACCGCACCAAGAAGGATCCCGCGCTCGCCGTAGATATCTGACCGGTACTCCATTTCAAGGCTTGTCTTGAATGTAAACGGCGCACCGATTGCAACTGACCAGCCTACGGCAATGTCCGTCGCACGGCCGTCTACGTCCTGTTCGACGCAGAAACTCGTGTTGATTCCTGCTCCGTTTACGTCTTTTCCCTGTTCGTACAGGCGTCGGACCGACGGTCCCATTCCCTTCGGACAGACTCCAATTACGTTTATGGAATCGGGGAAGGTGTCTCCTATGCTTTTCATGTGTCCAAGCAGGAATCCGTGACTGAGTCCGAGCGTTGCTCCTGGCTTCATTGCGCTGAATACGTCCCTGTACAGGGCAGCCTGCGCCGCGTCCGAGATCAGAAGAAGTACCAGGTCGCTTTCGCGAATAACGGTGAACATTTCGCCAAGCGTTCCCGAGGTTTCGGTAAATCCATGCGCCTCGGCTGCCTTCCAGGACGACGAGCCTTCGCGAAGACCGATCCTGACGCGTATGTCGGTTCCCTCGAGACTGTCACGCAGGTTCTGTGCCTGTGCAGGTCCCTGGCTTCCCCAACCGATGACACCTATGGTTTTTACACCTTCGAAGGCCTGCGGGAGCAGGTGAAACAGATGGCGCCCACCGCGGACAATGTACTCGTCGGTTCCGGATAGTTGTATGTGTTCCTTCTCGAACACTTTTGAATCAAAATTTAAACTCACTGGAGATCTCCCTGACAACAAAATGGGTCACAAACTATAGCACGGTCATGCAGATGGGGGAATCCCCTGCCTGTCGTAGTCCGGCGCGAGTCTCAGAACCACGGAATCTGCACGGGTGTGGGCGGCGACGAGTAATCGCTGTAAAACGCTGGCTGCCATGGCCCGGATGCGATGCGTTACGGGTATTCCCGGTCTGAACAGGGCCGCTGCTCGTGCTTCGCGAAGGATCGCTGACGATTCGGGTGCGAGCGACAGAACAAACCACGCAGCGAGCAGGAGTGTCCGCAGCGGCGCGAAACGCGTGTTACAGGCGGACAGCAGCGCGCTGCGGACCGCACACGAGGCAATCGTCAGGTATGCCGCGATTACGATTACCAGAAAACGCGTTGCCGTCAGGAACACCGCCGATATCTCGCGTATCTGCCATGCAGCAGCTGTTTCGCCTCGTGTTGCAAAGGCTGTAATGAGCGCAGGAACAAGCACCGGCACGCAGACACGGGCTATCCGCCGGATTGTGATGCGCTGTATCAGGGCACCCAGAACGAGAAGCGTACCCGCGATCATAAGAAAATCAGGTCCTGCGAATACCGCAGCAATCTGAACGATCAGGAAACAGCCGAGACACAGGGCAACCATGTGCGGGTTCTCGACGCGAAATCGTGGCGGAACAGAAGGGTCTACAACCACGTCTGCTCCCGTCGAAAACCGTGCAGACGGACCCCTGCCTGCTTCAGTATCTCGCGGTCTTCCGTGTGGACATCTTCGTACTCAAGGTAAGTCCGGTTCAACGCGATACGCGCATGGTGCAGAACAATCAGGCGTTCTGCGTGCGCGAGCACCTTTTCGATCTCGTGGGTAATGACGATCACGGTTTTGCCGGTCTGCCGAGCGCGTATCAGGGCCCGTAGCACCGATCGCACCGAAGGCCAGTCAAGGTTTACGAAGGGTTCGTCAGCGATGATTACGTCGGCGTGCGACAACAATGCCCCTGCAATCGCAACCAGACGCGCTTCTCCTCCGGACAGGGTAACGACGTAGCGTTCGGTCAGGTGGGAGATGCCCAGATCCGACAGTATGCGAGCTGCGGAAACAGGAGCTTCCGTTCCGTCCATCCCCGCGGATCGAGCGGACAGGATAAGGTCTTCGATAACCGTTTCCCCGAGCAGACCGTGCTCCGCATGCTGAAACACCATGGAGATTCGCGACCGGTTACGGCGAATAGTACCGCTGTCGGGTTTTCGTATACCGGCGATCACCTGTGCGAGCAGCGTCTTGCCGCATCCGACCCGTCCACACACAAGGCTCAGTTCCGGACGGCCAAAGACACAGGATGCGTTGGTCAGGATACTGCGCGTCCCGATCCGTATGGTAACTGAGCGCAACTCGACCGCCGGCACAGGCATACTATCTTGATTCGAACAGTGTGCCGGCTGAGGTGAGAGTTCGGGCTGTAGCCGCCGCCGCGATGGCCTTGAGAATATCACCGGCGACAAAAGGAACCACGGCAGCAGCTATAGCGGCGGGAAACGACAGCGAGAGGCTGCTCATGAGCCAGAGAACCCCGGGAATGTACAGAACGAGCGCCGCGACGAGAGCTGCAGCAAGCGCCCGGAAAAAGCGCCTGCTGCGTTCTTCATCGCTGTGCCCGGCAGTGGGCCGGAACAGAAGCCCGGCGAAAAACGCGGATATAGGGTATCCAAGCAGAAAACCTCCTGTTGGTCCGAGAAGGGGGGCAATGCCTCCCGTCGCGTTCGCGAAAACCGGCAGTCCAACCGCCCCGAGTCCGAGATACAGGAGACACGCACAGGCTCCGCGGCGGGCGCCTAAAACGAGGCCCGACAGCGTCACGAACATGCTTGCAAGTGATATTGGCGCCGGGCTCCACGGGATGGGTACAGAAAAGTAACTTCCCGCGATAATGAGTGACGTGCAGATCGAGACGGTCGCGATTCGTCGTACCTGCAGTGCCTGAACAGAGGAATCCATGTGTGACTGAGTACACAAAATCCCTGTTCCTGTCCACCACCGTGGTGTTGACGCGCGGGCGCACGTGCGCGCGCTTTACAGGACCCGTACACCTCGCTACCATCAGTTGATCCTGACTCGCGTCGTGGGACAACGAATATGCTATATCAACTTGGACTGATGCTGACTCCCGTTTTCGGGCCGTTTCGATTATTCACCTCGTACATGTTCCTGATAACGGCAGGCGTAACCATTGCTTTTTTTCTGACGCTGTTTCTGCTGCCTCGGTCCGTCAGATTTCTGCCGAGAGACCGTGGAAAAGAATACGCAGTGCAGGGGAGCGCGGCGAAGGGAAAACCGACCGGTTCCGGTCTCGCCTTCATTACCGTATTCGTCGTTGTCAGTTTTCTGGTCGTTCCGTTTAATCTGCAGCAGTTTCTTATTATCGGTCTGACCTATATCGCCATGCTGACGGGGTTCTTCGACGACAGGTCCGAGCATGCCTGGAGCGAGTATCTCAAGGCAGTCCTCGATCTGTGCATCGGTCTCGTTGCGGCGTTCATTCTGGCCGGAAGCCGACATCGTGTCTGGCTGCCGTTTGTTGCGGGTGAGTTCACGCTTCCACTCGCTGTGTTCGTTATTCTCGCAATTGGAATCCTCTGGTTGAGTATCAACAGCACAAACTGTACCGACGGGGTGGACGGGCTTTCCTCAACGCTTGCACTGCTCGGACTGCTGAGTATAGGGGTGTTTCTGTATTTCGTGGTGGGGCATGTAGAGATTTCCGGGCATCTGCTTATACCGCATTACCCCGACGCGGCGAACTGGTCCGTCATGACCTTCGTACTCGTCGGTTGCCTCTCGGGCTATCTCTGGTACAACGCCTATCCAAGCGAAATCATGATGGGCGATGCGGGGTCGCGCGCCGTCGGCTTTTTTCTTGGTGTAACCGTGCTCATTGCACGAAACCCCTTTCTGATTCTCATAGTATCTACGGTAATTCTCGTAAATGGAGGGACAGGCCTTGTAAAGGTTACCCTTCTACGGTTTTTTAATATCCGCATCCTCCACACGGTACGATTCCCGCTTCACGATCACTTCCGCAACATGAAGGAGTGGTCGAATACGCAGGTGCTGGTCAGATTCAGTCTCATACAGATCCTGCTGATTATTGTCCTGTTTGGAATCTTCCTGAAGGTACGGTAGGTGCACGATGCAGTCTGATTCGCAGGTACATTCTTCCACGGTCGGTGTCATGCTCATAGGAGATGAGATTCTGTCCGGGAGTATCAAAGACAGGAACTCGGACTACGTTATTCGAAGGTTTACCCCAATAGGCTACGACGTCCGGGAAATTCGCGTGATACCGGACGATCGCTCTCGTATAGGAGGCACAGCCCGCGCCCTGTCTGCCGAGTATCAGATTGTTATTTCCTCTGGTGGCGTAGGCCCGACTCACGACGACATTACCTTCGAGGGCATCGCCGAAGGATTTAACGTGCCGCTTGTCGAAAGTCAGCGAATCCTTTCGTTTTTACACGAGCGGTACGGCGAACGCATGCACGACGATCTGGAGCGCATGGCGCGCGTGCCGGATGGTGCGGACGTTCTGCTCGAGGAGATAGGCAGTCCGTGGCCGGTCGTCAGGTTCCGTAACGTGTACGTGCTCCCCGGTCTGCCACGTGCGTTCGAGGACAAGATCGACCGCATATGCGCGTCGTTGACTCCGAACGGCACCTTTCACGGCGGGCAGGTGTTTCTTACCGCAGATGAATCCGACTATGTAACATGGCTGAACGCCTTTCAGTTACGGCACCCCGAGTTGAGTGTCGGCTCGTATCCATACTGGGACCAGCCGGAGTACCAGACCAAAATCACTATTCGTGGCCGTGACGCTGCAAGCGTCGCACACGCACTGGACGAACTGACCGAGTTTGTACAGGGAAAACAATGGATGGTCCGGGTGGAGCGGTATTAATGGAACAGTTGTTATACCGGCTTCGGAACGCAGACGGGAATGCCCGCGGTACGGTCCTGCTGTATCATGGATTCGGCGCACAGGGCGATGACCTGTTTTCGCTCGCTGACACGCTTGATCCGGAACACACGTGGAATATTCTCTGTCCCCAGGCTCCGGTACCCCTGCAGTTCGGTAGTGAAACCTTTGGATACGCGTGGTTTCCTGATCAGCCCGATGAACTGCAGGCAGCGCTTTCGGGAACGTATTTTGCCGACCTGCCTGCGCTCGATCCGCCGGGGCTTTCGCGGGGAGCCCGCGGTGCAATTGGTCTTCTTTCGGAGCTCGACCTCGATGTGACACGCCTTGTCGCAGGTGGATTCAGTCAGGGTGCCATGATGGCGGTCGAGACAGCCCTGCAGACGCGAGTCGACGCACTGCTGCTGTTTTCCGGAGCGCTTATCGCGGAAAACAGACTGCGTTCATCCTCGAAAGAGCTTGAAGGAGTTCCGGTATTCCAGTGTCACGGAACGGCTGACCAGATACTTTCGTTTCAGCAGGGGAAGTCACTCTCCAGAAGCCTCGAGGAGGCGGGTGCGCGCATCGATTTTCGCGCGTTTGACGGTCCGCACACGATTCCGGTCGGAGCGGTCGCCGAAGCCCGCTCGTTCCTCTACAGCGCGGACTCGGATTCTTCTGCTGAGCCGGGCCTGTAGCTGACGTGAACTGCAGCGCTGTCGTTGCGGTCAGGATCGTACAGGACATTGTGACCAGGGAAACCCGCCCGCAGACCCGTTTCGAGAACCCCTTCTTCGAGGCCCGTATCCACCGAGGAGATCTCAAGGTTCACGTCGCCCACGCGCACGGTGGGACGAGGGACGTCGGCCGACCGTGCGTCGAGCAGGCTTTCACCGGTCAGGGTCTCGATCTTCTGCACTATCTCGGACGGGCGCTGTGCTCCGATTTCGACGCGAAAAACACCGGTCGATGCGTTTGCCTGCTGCTCCCCCTGGGGTTGTTCACCAAGATAGACAACCGGCAACGCAAGAGACGCGGCATCGACGTATGTCTCAAACGATACACTCGTCCCGTCGAGGTGGTGGTACCGCGTCGTTCCTGCACACAGGTACCCGCAGTCAGACAGATGTGCTCGTACTTCTTCTGTCGCCGGAGCAAAAAACGCATAGCCCTTATAGCCCTGTGGGCCCCGGTCGAAGTACCGATAGGTACGGGTGGTATAACATACGGACCCGTCGGAGTTCGCTGATTTCCGGAACTGCCTGTAACTTCGCTTTCGTTTCCACTTGTACCGTCTGCCAGTATGCACGCGTATAAACTGTATGCCCGTGCGGTTCGGGAATCGCATATGCGCTTCATCTGCAGGGAGAACGGTTTCGAACCCGCCGGGGTGTACGAAGAAACCGCGACCGACGTAGCGATTCATTGTTTCTTCGAGCGAGACACCGGCAATAACCACGTGGTCAAACTGAAATACGCCATTCTGCATAGATGCCCTTTAGTGTACGCGAACTCTGTCGTTCGCCTCAATCATGTCTGAGGTGCCGCAGCACGAGCGGTTTGACGATCGTCTCTTCAGGTTGTAAGTTTAAATGTAACAACTACCACACACTGTAACGTGTTGCGGGGAGGGTGTATTTACATGGTAAAACGTATTATTCCGGTAACAGCGGCCATCGCTGTTTTTTTTGTTCTGAACTCATTTTCTGTTTTTGCGGCGGGGAGTGGTGAACAGAAAAATAAAGAAAAAGGCCCTGTCACCGTTGCGTCCAAAATCGATACGGAAGGCGCATTACTCGGGAACA
>SKKC01000005.1 GCA_007121695.1 Spirochaetales bacterium
AGACACCTTTCTGTCGCAGCTTGCGTTGCTGCAGAAGGAGTTATAAAAAAAGCCACCCGCAGGGCGGGTGGCTGTCTGATATGGTGCGCTTACAGCTCCTGATCCATCATTGGATCATCCAGCTCGAAATCCTCGTCGATCTCGACCGGTTCGCAGGCAGCGAACACCAGCGTAATCGTACCAATAAGCATGAGAATCTGAAAAACCTTCTTCATATCGTCTCTCCTCCCGCGGATCTCAGTGATCCGCTTTGATCTTGACCAAATGGTACGACAGACATATCCGGTCGTTGTCAGCGATATGTTAAGGTTTTGCCAAGAAACGCCGTGCTTGTGTGTTCTAGAACTCCATGTAGTACGGAGAAAAATGCAACGCGGCTATACCAAAGAGTGGAATGCTCGCGATCATGTACACCGGTCCGGCAAGGCTGCCCAGATCACCGGTGTTGTTTGACGCGAGGGCGTATACTCCTATTCCTGCGAAAAGCGCTGCCTGCGCTGTCTGCGTGATCGCCGCCGTGCGACGCCAGAACCTGACCCGTTCGGGATTTCCCTGATACAGACCCAGGAGCATCATTGTATTCGGTAGCGTATAGGCTCCCAGCGCCACTGCGTTCAGTCCGATTGCTTCAAGCGGCTGGTGTGTAAACGCAGTCGAGATCGAGTACACTGCCACACCAGTGCCGACCCCGCCAGCGATGACCGCCCGTGACCCGTCCCATATTCGTGTTCCCGTCGACGGCTGGGCGCTCGCAGAGGTGACCAGAACACACAACAGCGCACAATACACAATAACGTTTCTCATGGCATTTCTCCTGAGAAGGGAATACGCTATTTTTCGCACTTGGGGAAGCACCTCGGCGGTTTTAGTCTATGCTCCACGTATGCGTATGGGCTCCTCCACGGAGTCGGATCGAATCCTTCGGCCTGGTATCGTTTCCGCTATACTGAAGCAGGTCGGCGGTTGCAGTCGGTGGGAGTACAACCGTCGTTGTCAGAGATGAACCCGACAGCTTCCAGCGTACCGACACCCGACCGACAGGAGACTGGTACGACGTCTCACAGTGCGTGATACCTCCCCCGGGTCGTGGCGCAATTACAAAATGGCCACGAGCCGGTTCGGACGCGTTCAGATCAATGCCTCCGACTACCCGATACATCCACTCCCCGACCGCGCCGTAGGCGTAGTGATTGAAGGAGTTCATGTTCGGACTCCACATTGTGCCGTCCGGCTTCAGCCCGTCCCAGTGTTCCCAGATCGTCGTCGCACCCTGTTTCACCTGGTAGAGCCAGCCCGGATACTCTTCCCGCATAAGAAGTTCGTAGGCGACATCGAGGTGTCCGTTGTCAGAGAGGACCGGGAGCAGAAGCGGCGTACCGAGAAAGCCCGTGACAAGGTGATTATCGTTTTCCCTGATCAGGTCGACAAGCGTTGCTACGGTTCGTGGGCGGTCACGTTCTTCAACCAGGTTGAAGGCCAGCGCGAGCAGGTGTGCCGTCTGCGTGCGGGCAGCAAGACGCCCCGAGGGCGTCACAAATTCGTACCGAAAGGCTTCGACAATACGGTCGGCGAGGTTCGCATACCGCTCGGCATCGCCCGACTCGCCGATTTCTGCCGCAGCCCGCGCCAGGAGCCGCGTCGAATACGCGTAGTACGCCGTCGCGGTCAGGTCGTTCGGGGTTGCTCCGAAATAGCTGCCCTCTTTTGCATCGAGCGCGACCCAGTCGCCGAAGTGGAACCCGCTGTTCCAGATAAGACCGTCCTGTGCCTGTGCGTGCATGTATTCGACCCAGGCCTTCATGGAAGCGTATTGCATACGCAACTGGGCGTAGTCGCCAAAGCGGCGATACATGGTCCATGGTCCTATGACAGCCGCGTCGCCCCAGCCGGTCGACGAGTGAGGCTCACGGATGGTCGATTCGTGCTCCGCGACAGTTGTTAGCACATCGGGGATGACATAGGGAACACCTCCGTCGGGTCGCTGATCCGCTGCCACGTCGCGGTGCCAGCGCGCAAAAAACCCGTCGCACGCCGTCAGGTACGCGGCGGTCCCGATGAACACCTGCGCGTCTCCGGTCCACCCGAGACGTTCGTCTCTCTGCGGGCAGTCGGTCGGAATATCAAGCGCGTTCCCCTTCCAGCCCCAGCGTATATTTTCGTGCAGCCGGTTCAGATCGTCGTTTGAGCTTTCGAACCAGAGCGTTTCTTCGAAGTCCGAATGGAGCACGACTGCCCGAAACTGATCGGCGCGCGCGGAACCCACACCACCAGGCCACTCGTCTATTCTCACGTAGCGAAAGCCCTGAAACGTGAATGCCGGTTCATACAGTACCGGGTCTTCACCCGAACAGACGTATTCTATTCGGCAGCGTGCGGTCCGCAGGTTTTCCGTGTAGAAGTTTCCCGCCGCATCGAGTACCTCCGCATGGCTCAATACAGCACGATCCCCGTCCTGCCCCTTCAGCTCGAGACGAACACGGCCGGTCACATTCTGGCCGAAGTCAAGGACTCGCTCGCCACACGGGGTAGTAAGAATGTTCTGCATCGGCAATAATTCGTGCGGTCGAACGAGCGGACCTTCCTGCGGAACCAGTTTCTGTTTTTCGCTCGCCGATGCAGGGAGTATACGCGCAGTCGACCATCGTGCATCTTCGGTATACTCGGGTTCGCTCCAGGCGCCAAGGGAGCTGCGTGCGTCGCACACTTCACCGTGGTAGATTTCTGAAGTCAGGATTTCTCCATAGGCGACTGTCCAGTCAGTGTCTGTAACAAGGATCGGTTCCTGCATCCCGAGGCAGTGCAGCTCTGCGGCAAAACCGGTGTGTTCGCCGTAGATCTGTTTCGTGCCGTACCACGTCAGCTGTCCAGCGTACCATCCAGCTCCAAAAACGACCCCTATACAGTTGTCACCTTCGACAAGTACATCGCTCAGATCCCAGGTCTGGAACGCAACACGTGTACCGTAGGCCGTCCACCCCGGAGCGAACTCAGCATCCCCGATCCGTCTGCCGTTCACGAAAAGTTGATAGACTCCAAGCGCGCTGGCGTACAGCCGCGGACGTTTCGGAACAGCCTCGAGGTGCAGGTTTCTTCGAAGATACACCGGCCGGGACGGATCGTATTCATCATCGGCCTGTATGCCAACAAAATCGCCGTTCCACGATTCATCCAGCTTCGAGGTCTCAAATGCCAGCGGTTGTGACCAGTCGCTTTCACGACCCGCCTCGTCCCGAAGCGCAACGCGGACCTGGTACTGCGTCCGGGATACCAGGTCTTCACCGTCGAACGGGACAAACTGCGACTCCGGCGACACGACCCAGTTGCTGTCCCAAACGGGTGTGGCAACGGACGCTCCGTCCTCGACGATCGGCACGATCTGTATGCGATAGGCCTGCTGTGTGGCGGCGTCCGAGTCAGACCCGACCATCCAGCTGAAACGGGGTCGATCGGTGGCCAGAGACAACGGAGCATCGGGCCCGAGTGGGCCATTGAAATACTCACAACGAATAGTGTGGGCGTGTATCATAAAAACTCCCTTATGTTCGTGCTACACATTACGCGTTCCAGCACCGAACCGAGCAGCACGCGAAAAAAGGATTGCTGGCCCGAGCCTCGATCTCGCGCATCTGGTCGGTCAGAAACCAGATTACGTTGGGACGGTCTGTTCGTGGAGTAGAGGACATTTTCCAAGAATACACGCCAGAGACGATCTGACAAGCGATTTTCTATCGCTTGAGGCTGTATCCACCGAGCGAAGGATCTTCTTCCAGTTCAAAGCTGCCGGCAACCGCGCGTGCAGTCGCCTTGTCGGTCAATACGGTATGATCGCTATAAGCCGCTGCCCTCACCAGAGCAGCGGCGCGGTGTATCGGCTGACCGTGGACAATGTAATCGAGACGCCGGTTTGAACCGACGCTGCCGGAGAAAATGGTTCCAGTCGCAACACCGCACACCAGTTTCAGATCGTCGGCAAGGTATTCGGGTCGTACATCGTTGTACGTTCGGGTGTAGCTTCGAACCGAAAGCGCGCAGGACAGCGCCCGCTCGGCGTCGTTCTCCGTCGCCACCGGTGTTCCGAAAGTCGCGAGCAACCCGTCCCCGCTGATCCGGTTTACGCTACCGCCGAGCCCCATTACGAGTTCGGTAATATCGGTTATGACTTCGTCGATAAACTCCTGAAAGGTCGTCGGCGGGAGTTGCGACACAAGCTTGTCGGTCTCGGGGATTAGAATCTGAAGCACCGAGGCTTCCCCCGCGTAGCCGTCGAGAAGATCACCGTCCCGCGTGCCTATTTCGTCAATTATAGCCTCGGGAAAGTACCGGGACAGCATTTCCCTCTCGGCGGCCAGACGGGAATTCTCGCGCGACAGCTGATCTTCGGTACGCTTCAGTCGCTCTATCACCGAAATGTGGGCGCCAACGTCCGACATGGAACCAGCGATCCGCGTCGCCTTCCCCTTTTCGTCGTATTCGGCTATGCCGCGAGCTGCCATCCAGTGATAGCTTTCGTCGCGGTGCTTCATACGAAAGTAGCTGCTAAACAGACTTTTTTTTCCGGTCAGGTATCCGCGGAGCGCATCCCGGAACCCGGATATATCGTTCGGGTGTATCCTGGACGTCCACGCCTTCAGTGAGTCGTGGATCTCGAGCTCACCGTATCCCAGCAAGGCCTTCCAGCGCGTCGAGAAGCGCATACGGTTTTCGCGAAGGTCCAGGCTCCACAGGCCTTCGTTACTCCCTCGCATGGCCAGAGCGAACGCTGCCTCCTCGCTATGTTCATGTACAACCCGGCCCTCGCGACGTATGACGCCGACGTAGCCACCGACCGCTCCGTCGCTCCGTCGCCAGACAACAGCGTCCACAAAGCCGTGGACGTCAGCGCCGCTCTTCGTCCGGAACGTCAATCGGAAGTTCCGAACGACCCCTGCACTCTCAATCTCGTGTTGAAACCGTCGTCGCTCCGTCGGAACCGCGTAGGTGTCGCTGACAGGAATGGTAGTAAGCTCGCGTGCGCTGTACCCGAGCATGCGTTCCATACGCTTATTCACCCAACTGAAACGTCCCGCGACCGTCGATACATAGGTCGCCTCGGGCCCGTCTTCGAAGAAGGTCCGGTACACATCCCTGACTGCGTTCAACCGCTTCGCATCCGACATATTTGCCTACACAGTCTCCCGGACAAAGGTGAGCCGGAACTCTGAGTATTCTCCAGGTCGAAAGGTAATTCCGAGTTTTCCTCCGACTTCGCGCATGAGCCGTCGAACGAAGCTGAGCCCGGCGCCGCGACCGGCGTGTAGATCTGCGGCGTCCCTCGAGGAGACGTTGTTCGCGATCACTTCGCGTATTACGTCGACGTCGCTTGTGGTATCGGGTACGCGAATCTTCGCCCGAAGCAGCGGAATATCGAAGCCCTGGCCATCATCCCGAAACGAAATAGTCAAACCGTCCATGCCCGTGTCCGTCGCGATACGAATAGTTCCTGTCGCGGGTTTCCCGTTCTCTTCGCGTCGTTCGGGTGTTTCGATCCCGTGAACCACCGCATTCCGGGCAAGCTGTACGAGTGCCTGGCGCACAGGCTCAACGTGGGCACGCGGAATACGGTCAGCGTCGAAGTCGCTCGTTATAATTTGTATTTTCTTCCCCAGATCGCGAGCAGTTCGCTCGACAATCTGCTGCACCGCGAGCAACACGCCGCTCGAATCGGTGTTTTCTACACTGACATTGTCCTGTGTGAACGCGCTCTGAAACTCGAAAATTCGCTTTGTCAGCTCGCGGGTCTTCGCGATTATGGTTTGAAGCTCCGATAGCTCAATCGCAAGTGCGAGGAAGTTCTCGCTGCTGACCTCATCGCCACGGGTCATGAGACTCGCGATCCTGTCCTCGAAGGCGTGCGCTTTTTCAGCGATAAAGTCCAGATTCAGAAGCGTCGCATCACCTTTGAGACTATGAAGTCTTTCCTGCATACGAACGAGTCGGTCGCGCATTGCTCCCTCTTCGGCTTCAAGCGTCCGGTTCACCACCGAAAGATGCGTATCGCAGGTTTCGAGAAATTCGCGAAGCATGGGCGGCTCGACGTGGAGAATGCGATAAAAGAGCTCCATTTCCCCCCGGCTTCGAAGCCGCTCCGCCTCGACCTCTTCGGATAGCTGCACCTGCTCGGTTACGTCTCTGATAAGAATCATAAGGCGATGCACCTGTCTGTCCACATTGAGTACTCTCTGTACTGCAAACTGGAGATACCGGTTTTCAAGATCACTGCCCCCCGCGGTGTGAAACACCTCCACCTGTTTCAGCGGATTAACTTTCAACACGGTACGGTAGTCAACCTTCGGGGAAAACATGAGATCCAGGAACTCCCGTGCCGCGTCCCGTGTCTTCGCCGCAACCATGGGAGACAGGACATCGATGATGCTTCGACCCTGTATATCATTCACGCCGAGAATGGATTCGAGCGCTTTCGAGTATGATGGGCCGATGACAAGGTCGCGGTCTACGAGCAGCAGTCCGTCCGATACGTTATCGAGAATCTGCTGATAATCGGTTCGCGCGACCAGATTCTCTTCGAGGCTGCCGAGCACCTGGTTGTATGCACGGGCAATCTGCCCGACCTCGGTGAACGGCTCTTCAGGAACCCGGAGACTCAAGTCGCCCGTTGTTTTCTGCGTTTCCATGACGCTGAACAGATCATAGAGCTCTGTCGATGCGCCGTGCTCGGCCACGTTAAGTCCCGACGTTTCCTGCTCAGGAGTTACCCGAAGCGGCATGACCCTGTTAATAAGATACAACACGACTATCGAGACCCCGAAGGCCCACAGTCCGGCGGCGGCGGTGCCAAGCGCCTGCACGCCAAGCTGTTGAATTCGCGTCAGACCGGTCCCAAGCAGATCAAGGTTTCCAAACAGTGCAACCGCCAGGGTCCCCCATACGCCAGCCACAAGATGCACCGGGATCGCCCCGACCGCGTCGTCTATCTTCAACCGCTCCATGCCGAATACCGACAGGAGCATGACCGCGCCGCCTATAGCGCCGATGGCGACGGCCTGCGCCTCGGTTACGAACGGGGCTGGAGCCGTGATTGCGACGAGCCCCGCGAGTGCGCCGTTCAGTACCAGGGTGACATCCGGAATTCGGTAGATCGGCCATCCCATCGCAAGCGTACCGACCATGCCCGCCGCCGCCGCAAGCGCCGTATTAATCAGAATCTGAGGAACATCCGAAGACAGGGCAAAGGTACTTCCACCATTAAAACCGAACCAGCCAAACCACAACAGCAGGACACCAACAACCGCTGCGGGAATACTCGAAGCAGGAATCGCTCGGGGCCTGCCGTCGCTACCGAAGCGACCCGTTCGAGGACCGATAATCAGAAGCACCGCGAGCGCGAGCCAGCCACCGGTCGAGTGCACAACCGTAGACCCGGCGAAGTCAACAAATCCAAGCCGCCCGAGCCAGCCGCTGACCTCACCGCTGAGCGCTCCGCCCCAGACCCAGTGGCCGAGTATGGGGTAAATGACAGTCGCGAGGAGAATAGTTGAGACGATATAGCTCGCGAAACGCATGCGTTCCGCTACAGCGCCGGACACGATGGTCGCAGCGGTCGAACAGAACATCGCCTGAAAAATAAAGAACGCACCAATCCACACAACCCCGCCAGTAGACAGAAGAAACCCGCTCGCTCCGAAAAATCCTGCAGATGAGGCACCAAACATGAGCGCGAACCCGAAGGCCCAGTAACAGAGTATGGACACACCGAGGTCGGTCAGGTTCTTGATTGCAACGTTAATGCTGTTCTTGCTTCGGGTCAGGCCGCTTTCCAGAAAGGCAAACCCGGCCTGCATAATGAAAACCAGAAACGCTGAAAGAAGAATCCAGAGAATATCAATCTGATCAGCCATAGGCGCGTTCTCCTATTC
Organism: Spirochaetales bacterium; assembly: GCA_007121695.1. GTDB lineage: Bacteria > Spirochaetota > Spirochaetia > DSM-27196 > SKKC01 > SKKC01. The sequence continues at coordinate 7,914 of SKKC01000005.1, forward strand.
AAGTCCTACCGACAGGAAAAGTCGGTGCGAGTTCCATCTGATTGGTATAACGAACACTGGTGGCTTGAGTTTCATGAGAATGTCGTCGGGTCGTCCGCGTAAGACAATCGGGACCGAGATCAGAAAACTGCTTCCGAAGGCTCGTCGCACATTTCCTGCGATCGTATTCGACAACTCGCCGACCATATCGAGCACGTCTTCCGTCTCGATATCCTCGGCACCGAGAATCAGTGCGACCAGATCGCGGAGCATATCCTCGGTCGCAGTGACGTAGATTCCGCCGCGACGCTTACCTGAAACACCAATAACCCCGGTGTGGTCAAGCAGCACTGACTCGCCGGTTCGCACATAGG
>SKKC01000270.1 GCA_007121695.1 Spirochaetales bacterium
GAATAGGAGACCGGGTAAAGGTGCGCATCGACTCGGTCGACGTTTCACAGCGTCGGGCATACTTTACGTTTGCACAGAAAACTCGCGCATAGGAGCAGGTGTGGCACTGTATCGCATTCATTTTACCTGGAAAGAAAAGGAAGTGAGCCTTCGGGCGCGGGAACTCGATATGACCCACCCGTATTTCGTCAGTGTCGGAGACTTTGTGTTCCCAAAGGCAGGCTCACTGATAATCGACCCGTCCGAAGACAGTCTGCGTCGCGCGTTCGGAAACGACAAACATATCATGATTCCGTTTCAGTCTGTTTCGCTTATAGAAGAACTGAACGAAGACAGCGAACAGTCGGATACGGCGGCAAAGATCAAACCCTTCCAGCTTGTCGAGCAGGACGAAGACCGGGACGACGAGCAGGACGACGATGATCCCTCGTGAGGCATGGTCGCCTCCCGTCCCTGCGGAGGCGGCTCGGCTGTTTCGCAGGGAAGGGCTTACCCTCGTCGGCATAGCGGCAGCCGACGCCTCCCCGGAGCGCGAGGCCGAGTTCAAGGCCTGGCTTTCCGAGCAGCGACACGGGTCAATGAAGTGGCTCGACGGACACGCAGATCTGAAATTTCGCCCCGACAGCATGCTTCCCGGGTGCAGATCGGTGCTGGTCGCGGCGCTGAACTACTACCAGGCTGCGTCATGGCGTCGGGGAGAGAACCTCGCACAACCCGCCTCTACCGATGCGCCGGCGGGTCGCATTGCGCGATATGCCTGGGGACGCGATTACCACAAGGTAATTGGCAAACGCCTCTCACGAGTCGTCCGGGCTCTGCAGGAAACCTACCCCGAGGACTCGTTCCGATCCTTCACGGATGCCACACCGCTTGCCGAACGGTATTATGCCGAACAGGCGGGGGCCGGGTTCACGGCGCGAAATACGCTTTCGATTTCGAGCGCCTTCGGCAGCTGGTTTCTGATCGGCGAAATCCTGTCTACACGGGCGTTTCCGCCGAGCGAGCCCGCGAAGGGACGCCACGGCAGCTGTCCACAGGGCTGCTATCGCTGTATCGATGTATGTCCGACCGGTGCGCTGCACGCGCCTCATCGTATCGACGCGTCCCGCTGTATCAGCTATCTCACGATTGAGCACAAAGGACACATACCGGTCGAACTCCGTCGGAACATGGGCACCTGGCTGTTCGGCTGCGATCTCTGCCAGGAAGTGTGCCCGCTGAACGTCAGGGCGGAAGTTACGTCGGAGGAAGACTTTATTACGCTCCGTGCCGGCGATTCGCAGCTGCTGCGCGACGTCCTTTCGATAGAAACCGACGAGCAGTATACGGCGCGATTTGCCGGGTCGCCGCTGATGCGGGCGAAACGCAGAGGTCTGGTACGTAACGCTGCGATCGTGGCGGCAAACATGCGAGCGACCGACCTGCTTCCTCTGTTGAGGAAACGCGCGGCAGACCCGGACGAGGTAATTGCCGAAGCCGCCCGCTGGGCGATAGACGAGCTCAACGGCCCTGGCGGGGCAGATGCACCAGAGACTCGGGCAACGCCGCTCTGATGCGGTGAGGAATCGACGCGAGTATCCATCGCAGTACCAGCTCTTCCTGGTCTTCGGGTGAAAGAGCACCCTGCCTGTCGCACTCGGTCCTGACACGTTCACGCAGACGCGACAACGCCATGCCCGCGCTCACGGTAATATTGAAGCTTTCGACGAATCCGTACATGGGCAGCCGCAGCCTCGTCCTGCACCGTTCTGCGGCACGTGGCGAAATGCCGGTTTTCTCGTAGCCGAACACGAGCGCTACCGGCGCATCGAGCGGGAGCGTATCAGGCGTGTAGCCGTCGAGGTGTGGACTTGTTGCCACAAGACGGTACCCCTGCCGTGTAAGGGCATCGAGGCAGGCCGTGGTGTTATCGGCGTCCTGCTGCGCGTAGCGATGCATGGTCAGCCACTTTGCAGCTCCGAGCGTGACTCCCTGGTGCAGCGCGAAGCGATGTTCATTCTCTATAACGTATACATCCTGTATGCCGAGTCCCTCTGCCGTCCTCGTGACCGCAGTCGCGTTAAAGGGATTGTCTATGTCCTCGAGTACCACGGCGATGCGCCGGGTGCGGACACGCGCTACTTCCCGGATACGCTCGAGTCGCCGTGGCGTTACGTACACGGCAAGCTGCTCAATCCGATCGGCGACACTCAGCATACCGGATCTCAGTAGCCTGACTCGTAGTCGACGAGGTTCAGCAGGGGTTCGCCCGCAGTGTAGCGTCGCAGATTCTCGAGATACTGCTCGAAGGCCCGTCTGAAATACCTGTCGGATCGTCCCGACACGTGGGGCGTGATAATGACGTTTGGCATGGACCAGAGCATACTCTCTTCGGGCAACGGCTCCGGGTTCGTGACATCGAGACAGGCTATGTACTCAGGGTTTCGCTCGAGATGATGTACCAGATCTGCCTCGACGACGGCGTCTCCGCGACCGATGTTCACGAATATGCCGTCGGACGGCATGCGGGCAAAGGCCGACCAGTCGAAAAGGCCGCGGCTCTCCGCCGTGCTCGGGAGAATCGAGACGCAGACGTTCGCCTGCGGAAGCACATCGTACAGATCGCTCACGCTGACCATTCGTTCAAAACCCTCGGGAACAGGACCGTTCGCGGATCGCCTGACGCCAATACATCGCATCCCCAGAAACTGAAGCGTTCGCCCGAGGTGCTGTCCGATCGCGCCGGCTCCGACGATCACGGCGGTGAGACCACCGATCTCGCGGTACTGGCTCATGGGTCCATCATCCCATATCTTTCGGGTCTGATTCTGAACGTCGCGGTGCATGCCTCGCAGCGCCATGATTATCAGCGCAAGCGTGTGCTCGGTCATGGTCGCGCCGTGAATGCCGGACGATGTGGTTACCTTCAGTGTCTGGCGACGCTCCGGTGGAATACGGGCAGTCCACTCCGCCCCGGCATGCCAGGTATGGAACCATTGAATCCGCGGCGAATCGATTACGCTCTGCTTGGGTACGCCACCGACGGCGAGATCAGCGTCCGGTGCCATGCGTGCGAGTTCGTCCCTGTCGTCGGTAACCACCACCTGGCGCGTTCCCGCGAGCTGATTCAGCCTGTTTCTGTCACTGTCCGAGAACTCGGTCCCGGAGCTGCCGAAAAGAAGTAATCCCACTGTGTTCCCCGTGAGTCGTATTGTTACAGGTCGTTCTTCGAAACCCGGGCACGGAATCTCGTGCCTGCTATCTGACAGGCCATTGCGACCTCGTCAGCGACGTCCCGTCGCGCCTTGACTGCTATCAGACCTTTGACGGGACTGATCGACAGGTCGTACACATCGGGAATCATTGTTATGGAGCTGCGCAGCGACGTGACGTGGCCATCCTTGAGACCGTCTATCATGTAATAGTACCATTTCCTGATAAGCACCTGCTTTGCCTCCTGCGCGTTCTTCTATCCCCACAACGGGCGGGGATACTCCCCGTTTTCGGCACGACGCAGCAGCTCCTGCTCGACGACCGGTTTATCCTCGCGATATGTCACACCGAACCACTGCTCCTCGCTGCGAAGGACGTTCATGGTCGCGCGATCCTCGCTGATAAGCGCGTCGACAACGTCCGGAATGTAGTACTCCGCAGTCGGGTCGTCGACCGAGCGTCCGAGAAACCAGGTAAACCCTTCCTCTATGTGCCGGAATACGCTCGGTGTAAACCCGAACATGTTCATGCTCACCAGTTCTTCCCCGGACAGCGGCTGCTCAGTGCCGTCAGCGGAAATGCTGACAGCGGCGTTGCCTTTCGGAAGCAGTTTTTTGTGTTCGACGATGCGAGTCAGGAAATTTCCCTCCGCCACATCGCACAGAGCCCGGGACACAGACCCGTTTGGCGACAAGGTCTTTCGCAGCACGAAACCGACCATGGCGTAGGCCGTGGAGTCCGGAGACTCCGCGGACAGCGTCTGTGCAAGCATTCTGTACGAAGTCGCTCCGTAGAAGTCGTCGGCGTTTATCACGGCAAAGGGCTCGGCGACCTCGCGCCGGCACACCCACACCGCGTGTGCTGTACCCCAGGGTTTCGCCCGCTCGCTGTTCGGTTCGAACGAAGCCGGCAGATCCTGCAGCTCCTGAAAGGTATACGACACATCGACCTTCTGTTCGAAGCGCCTGCCGACAACGCGCCGAAACTCGGACTCGATGTCTTTGCGAATCACGAACACGACCCGGCCGAACCCGGCCCGAAGAGCGTCGTACACTGAATAATCAAGAATTGCCTCGCCGTCGGGGCCGACCGCGTCTATCTGCTTTATTCCACCGTAGCGGCTTCCCATTCCAGCCGCAAGAACGATCAACGTAGGTTTCATATCCCATATTTGTACCATCGGAACCGTGATTTTGCATACCGGCCATTCCGGCAGTATGTTCTGTCTCAGCATGATACTTCGCTTTCACGAACATATACGCGAAATACCCCGGGAAAGCTGGGATTCCCTGGCTGCTCGTAGAGACTCCCCGCTGCTCGAGTGGGAATGGCTTCGCTGTCTCGAGGAATCGGGCAGCATTTCGCCAGAGGAAGGCTGGACTCCGCACCACCTTGCCGTGTACGACGGGGAACGGCTCGTCGGAGCCGCTCCCCTGTACGTAAAAACACACAGCATGGGCGAGTTTGTCTTTGACTTTGCCTTTGCCGACGTGGCGCATCAACTCGGGACACCGTACTACCCGAAACTGGTCGGCATGAGTCCTGCGACACCGTCGAGCGCGTTCGCGCTGCTCACAGATGAAGGCGAAGACAGTCAGACCGTGCAGGCACTGATGCTGGAATCGATTATGGAGATGGCCGAACGCACCGGCATGGGCGGGGTCGCGTTCAACTTCGCCGATCCGGAGTGGATGCATGGTCCCGGGAAAACAGCGCTGGAGGCGCATGACTTCGTGGCATGGGAACACCAGCTGTATCACTGGTACAACCGCGGTTTCCAGTCGTTTCATGATTATCTCGCGTGCTTCACGAAGAATCAGCGCCGCAACATCCGGCGTGAACGAAAGAGCATGGCGGATCAGGGCATACGAATCGATGTTCTGACCGGAGACGAAATTTCTCCCCGGCACATGGAATGGATGTACGAGTTCTACGCTGCGCACAATGCGCAGTTTGGACCATGGGCTGCGAAATTTCTGAACAGACAGTTCTTTCGCATGCTCGCAGAGCAGTTTACGCACCGTATTGCGCTGGTGTGTGCCTACCCGGACACTGTTCCCGCTCAGGACGAACCGCCTCTCGCCATGGCCTTTCTACTCGTCAAGAACCAGACCATGTGGGGGCGCTACTGGGGAGCACAGGAAGAAATACGCGACCTGCATTTTAACTGCTGCTATTACACGCCAATTGAATGGGCCATTGAGCAGGGCTACACGACCTTCGACCCTGGCATGGGGTCCTCGCATAAGGTTCGTCGCGGCTTCGAAGCGGTGTCGGGCTACAGCCTGCACCATTTCATGGATGAACGGATGCAGTACATTCTTCACAACAACATCGATCGGATCAACTCGATGGAACACCAGCACGTCGAACAACTGAACGCCGCGCGGCCGGTACGCGAAAATCCCTACCGGGGAGTCGCAGGATGAGAGCGGCAGTCCTTCACGGCCCGGGTCTGTTGTCCATGGAAGAACGCGAACTCTCGGCGCTCAGGCCCGGCTGGGCGCGCGTACGTATCAGCACGGTCGCGGTGTGCGAGGACGACCTCGACGCGTACCGGGGTACAATGGAACACCAGCGGTACCCGGTTATTCCGGGAAGAGACGCTGTCGGAACAATCGTCGAATATCACAGCCCGGAGCTGGAACGCACGCAGAAACAGGATGGCATTATTCCCTTCCGGCCCGCTGGCGCCGGCCCCGGCGAAGGAAGCCTCGTCGCCCTGCTGCCGGAAAACTATATTGATCGGGTATTTGCCGGAGAGCAGGCTTCAGAACAGTCGGACGAACGAAACCGATGCAACAGACTCCCACGCTTCCGTACGCGGGGCCTGCCCGACAGACCAGCAAAGACACGGCTCGGGCACAATATCGACGGAGCCCTTGCGGAGTACGCCGTGGTACCGATCGAGCAGTGTGTTCCCGTGCCGGAGGGGGTCGATACACGGGACGCGGTATTCCTGCAGGCGGGACGGCGCGCGTTGTACGCCGTACACCGGAGCAAGGCTGCGGAGGGCGATTATGTCGCGATTATCGGCGCGGGTGATATGGGTATTATCGCTGCACAGCTCGTGCGAAACGCCGGGGGCACTCCCATTCTGGTGGACACTGGCGAAACCCGGCTCGATCTCGCGCGCAGCATGGGATTCGAGCATACGATCAATCCCTTTAACGCATACGCGGCAGAAGAAATCGAATGGATTACGTCCGGAGACATGGCAGACGTCGTTATCGACATGACCGGTCGCTCGGACGTCGCCTCGCAGTGCCCCGACTTTGCCTCCGAGGGCGGCAGGATCGTCTACACCCGCTGCCAGGAACGCGACGCCTTTGTGAGTTCACGCAGTCTGGTGCTCAAGGAGTTGAGCATTGTCGGCTGCCAGAACTGCGGAGCGCCGCCGGATGCCGTCTTCGACGAACTTGCGTCGGGACGGGTCCGGGTTGACTCGCTGGTGTCCACACACCTGCCGCTGGACGCAGCGCCGCTTGTCATTCCCTCTGTCGTCGAGAACCCCGATCACTACATGCGCGTGTTGTTCGGCTCCGCCTGATCGGGCCTGTACGAGAATTCCTCGCGGACAGTCGCCTGGCTGCGCTGCTTGCGCGTCGCTTCGACGACGGCGAGCCCGACAATGTTCACAATTTCTCGAACACTCGAACCAAGCTGAAGAATGTGTACGGGCTTTTTCATTCCCATGAGGATCGGCCCGACAAGCTCCGCCTCGCCAATCTCACCGAGCAGTTTGTAGGCGGCGTTTCCAGCCGTAAGATTCGGAAAGATCAGGGTGTTCACCCTGCTGCCGTTCAGATGACTGAACGGATAGGTGTCCTGCATCAGATCGGGAGCGAGGGCAAAGTTCGCCTGTATTTCCCCGTCGAGGCGCAGATCAGGGTACGCGGCTCTCGCCTTCGCGACGGCTTCGGCAACCAGACGCGGTTCGGCATCCCGCACCGATCCGAAATTCGAGTAACTGAGGACCGCGACCACCGGTTCGTAGTCGAAGAAGCGTACCGTGCGCGCCGTCAGCCCGATAATGTCGACCAGATCGTCCGACGTCGGCGCGACGTTCACCGTCGTGTCTGCGAGAAAGTACACCCCGCGCTTCGCGTTCACGATATACATGCCTGCCACTTTGGCGACGCCTGTTTCGCGCTCGATAATCTGCAGCGCCGGTCGGATAACGCTTGGATACTCCCTGGTGCGGCCCGAAATGAACGCGTCGGCGTCTCCATGCTCGAGCATGCCAAGACCGAAGTAGTTGCGATCGCGCATGAGGCGTTCGGCCTCGCTGTGCGTCACTCCTTTCCGGTTGCGTTTTTCATAGAGATTGCCTGCATAACGACTGACCGTCTCATCTTCCTCGCGGGGGTCGATCACCGGACACGACCGCAGCGCCTCAAGACCGTGCTGCTGGATAAGCGTGCGTATCACCTCATGACGACCAAGCAGTATGGGCCTTGCAATCTGTTGAGCGGCCGACACGTCCGCAGCCTTGAGCACAAGGTAATCTTCGGCCTCTGCGAACACGACGCGCTTTGGCTCGCGACGCGCCTGGTTCAGAATGCCGCTGATCAGCTTCTGCCCTATACCGACGCGTTCGAGCAGTTCGGCTTCGTACACGTCCCAGTCGGCAATGGATGTCCGTGCCACTCCGCTTTCCATCGCCGCACGGGCAACAGCGGGCGCGACGGTGGTCAGCAGGCGGGGGTCCAGCGGCTTGGGAATCACGTAGTTCCGCCCGAACTCGAGCCCGTTCGATGAGTAGGCCCGCCCGACCGAATCGGGTACCGGCTCGCGCGCGAGCCGCGCCAGTGCCCGTGCCGCGGCGATCTTCATTGACTCGTTTATTTCGCGCGCCTGCACATCGAGTGCGCCACGAAAAATGTAGGGAAACCCCAGAACATTGTTGACCTGATTCGGGTAGTCGCTGCGACCGGTCGCCATAATCACGTCCGGGCGACATGCGACCGCGGTCTCGTAATCGATTTCCGGTTCGGGATTCGCGAGCGCAAACACAACCGGGTCGCTGTTCATCTGTTTTATGTGTCTTGCTTCGACAA
>SKKC01000432.1 GCA_007121695.1 Spirochaetales bacterium
TCGTCGGCGATCTGATCGCGGGAGAGGAGGCGGAGTTCGATGTGATTCGCCTCGGAGAGCGAATGACCTTCACAGTCACTGTCGGCCGCCGTGACGACGACCAGACCGTACTCAGCGCTCAGGGGAATCTCTGGCCGGGTCTGCGCATACAGTCACTGACAGACGCGGTGCGGCGCAGCTTCAGCATCCCCGCATCAGACGACGGGGTCGTGATTGCCGCTGTGGAGAGCAGGACGCCGGCCGCAGATGCCGGTCTGCGTCGCGGTGACGTCGTGACGGCGGTGAACGGAAGCGACACCTCCGACGCGATGGATTTTTACCGTGCGCTCGGAGCAGGAAGCGGCCGACCGGTGCGCATTGAGTATCTGCGAAACGGACAGGCGCGAACGGCAACCATTAACGGTTGACGCACGACGGAGAAACAGGAATGTCAAAAGAGTTCAGTCCCTACGACCGCATTCGCGACAACGCGTTAAAACTCGCTTCAGAGATACACCGCAGTGGCTTTATACCAGACGTTATTTATGTGTCGCTGCGAGGCGGCGCCTACCTCGGGAACGTAATCAGCGAGTATTTCAAGGTTCTCAAGAAAGACGAGGGCAGGCCGGTGTTCTACGCTGCCGTTGTCGCGCGAAGCTACACGGACATTCACACGCAGGAACGCGTCATGGTGGACGGGTGGACATATCAGCCTGAATTTCTGAGGAGTGGCGACAAGGTCCTGCTTGTCGACGACATCTTCGACTCAGGCCGCACCATTAACCACCTGGTAGAGATCATTCTCGAAAAGGGCATTCCCCGCGACGATATTAAAGTTGCGGTGCACGACTACAAGATCCGCACCTTCAAGCAGGACATAATGCCTATCAAGCCCGACTTCTACAGCCGGAAGCACGTTATCGAGTCGCCCGAAGAAGACGACTGGATTCACTATCTGAGCCACGAACTCGTCGGGCTCGAGCCCGACGAGATCAGGACACAGTACACCGATCCCGAAGTCGCAGACATTCTGCTGCGACTCTTCGGATACGCGTAAAACGGTACGCCGCGACAGAATCTATTCGCGCCGCCAGATAAACCCGCCATTTTCCGGCTGACCGCGCCACAGACCGCGCCCGGGTGCTCCGACGAACACAAGAGGACCCGTACTATCACGAGCAGATCCGTCCTGATCGACGACAATGCGACTCACCGCGCCACCAGCCATCTGCGTCGTAAGGTAGTTCCCGTCCCGACCGAGCAGCGTGCGTCCGGAGCCTTCAGCGCGCAGACTCGACAGATCATCGAGGTCATCACCCTCATACAAACCGTTTGACTGTGTGCCCGCGAGCACGTATTCGGTTCCGTCAACAGTGACGAACGCGATGCTTGTGAACTGCACCGGCGTGCTGGAGTCATCCGGGGTGATCTCCTCGGTTCTCGTCCAGTCGGAACCGTCAAAACGATAGATACGCCCCCTTCCGGCGATCCAGAGTTCGTCGTCGCTTCCGCGCACCTGCATGTCGCGGAAGGTCGTAGACGTGGCGGGACCTCGTACTGCAGCGGTTATGTCGGTGAAATTTCCTAAATCGTTATCGCCTTGAAAAACCTGTGAGTTCGTCAGAACGTATATGTTGTCGTTGGTTCCATCGTTGAAGTTCAGGACCGCGTAGATCGTATTTACCGCTTCAAGCTCTGCAACAGGTTCGCCATCTGAGTCTAAGAGCTGGTTTCCACCGTCAACCGAAGCCGAAACAACGAAGTTCTGAAGCGACCCGTTTTCAACAGTCACCGCGAACACCCGCTGTGCCGTGTCCTCATTAAACTCGGAGACCGGATTCCACGCGCCGGCAGTTGCATCAGCGTTGGCGGTCCGCTGGTACACGTTTCCGTCGTATACGGCGTATATGTCTCCATTAACCAGGGCCATTGAATCGAGCGTTCCGCGAGAGGCCGAGGTCGGCGGCGCTATGCGGGTCCACCCCTGCAGACTCGTTGCCGACTCATCCACAGCAGTCCTGACCCAGAGGCTCGCACCACCCGCGAAGTACCTGCCGTCATGCTTGACCAGATTGTGAATGGAGCCTTCGTTTGGGAAACCCCGTCCTTCATCGACCGGAATTTCCTGTTCCAGACTCGCGAACAACCCGACTTCGTGCGTGCAGGCTGAAAATGCGACAAGAAGGGCCACGCCAAGCACGCATGCCCGCTGCCGCCCGGTTTTGTGTGTTGCTGTCATCATCGTATGTATTAATCTCCTGAGGCCGGTTCGAACATTCATAAAAGGCTCCATTAGAAGCTGTACCGCGCGCCGAAGCTGAGTTCAAGGAAGTTCCCGAACCGACTGTCTGACGGTGGAGGGGTCCGGTCGCTCTCGGTATAAAACTGCGGTACCCAGAACCAGTTCGTGTTGAGCCCGAATGCCCAGTCCTCGGTGAACCGCCAGTACGCGCCGCCACCGAAGGACAGAACCGGTCCAACGTAGGTGTTTCCGGACAGTCCGGTAAAGCTGATTCCTGTACCGACGCTCAAGGGAAACTCGAAGGGAAAGGCGCTGATCAGGTAGTTTGCTTCAAACGTAATGGGAACCACGTACAGCGTTCGTCCGTTCACGCTGTTCATGAAACTGCCGGTTACGCGACCCCCGAGACTCCATTCGCTGTTCAGGAATCCGTGCCATGCAAGCGAGCCGGTGCCGCCGGCTGTCCGAAGGTTCATGTCCGTGTTCGCGGTAAAGAAACCCTCGTTCGGATTCTGAAAGAAGAGGGGAAACATTGGTCCGAGACTGATGGTGAAAAACTGGTCTCCAAGGTCGTACTGGGGCACTACAATTTCTTCGTCGGTAATCTGCGACGAAAGCGGAGCGGCCACCAGACCGAGGAGCAACAACAGAAAGATGAAACTGGCAATCCGCGTAAAGCGGTACGGCGAGTAGTGCTGCATAATGTTTCAGAGTGTATCACTTGCACATTCAATTGGCCAAGAACACCGCCCCCGAAATACCAGGTGCGTTGAATGAAACGCCTCTTCGTGGTATCAATCCACATGGGCGTTCACATACTCGACGGGAAGGAAACGGCTTCAGCGATACGCGCACAGATCGCGTCCGACGTTGCCGCACTGAAGGAGCGGAAACCCGGTCTCGGCGTCATTCTGGTCGGCGATAACCCGGCGAGCATCAGCTACGTCAAGGGAAAGGAGAAAGCCTGCGCCGAAGCGGGCATGCTCAGCCGCGAGCTCAGGCTTCCGGAAACCGCGACACACGACGACGTGGTCGCGGCGGTCGAGAGCCTCAACGCCGCAGCCGACATAGACGGGATACTCGTCCAGTTGCCGCTGCCTGCACACCTCGACGAGTCTGCGATTCTCGCGCGCATCGCCCCCGACAAGGACGTCGACGGGCTGCACGTGCAGAGCCTTGGCTCGCTGCTCAAAGGCGAACCGGTGTTCGTTCCCTGCACACCCTACGGGGTCGCCATGATGCTCTCGCACAACGGGATAGACGTTGCGGGAAAGCACGTGGTCATAGTCGGGCGAAGCACCCTCGTCGGCAAAAGCCTGGCGAATCTGCTGCTGCTCAAGGGCGCACACGGCGATGCAACGGTGACGGTCTGCCATAGCAGCACTCCCGACCTGGGGGTGCACACCCGACAGGCAGACGTTCTCGTGGCTGCGATCGGCAGGCCCAATACGATTACCGCCGACATGGTGAAACCCGGCAGCGTGGTCATAGACGTCGGTGTAAACCGTGTCGAAGACGCCACGCGGAAACGCGGGTATCGCCTCGTCGGTGACGTCGACTACGAGGCGGTATCAGCCGTCGCCTCGGCCATTACGCCTGTTCCGGGCGGGGTAGGCCCCATGACAATTACCATGCTCCTGAAAAATACGCTTGCGGCCGCACGTATGCATCTGCAGAAGAAAGGACAGACAGACTGATGGTTACACACACAATCGGACAGGTGGACGATCTCGTCCCGCTGAAGCGGGTTCTGATCAGCGTCTCCGACAAGAACGGTCTCGATCGACTCGCCCCGGCGCTCGTACGCGCGTGCCCCGACCTCGAGATACTCTCGACCGGGGGGACTTACCGGGCACTTCAGGACATGCTTCCCTCGCACGCCGGACTTCGGGACGTCGCCTCGTATACGGGGTCACCCGAAACCGACGGAGGTCTGGTAAAGACGCTCGACTACAAACTGTACCTCGGTATTCTCGGGGAGATGCACAACCCGCTTCACGCCGAGGACCGCAGGCGAACCGGCGCGGGCCTTATTGACGCGGTAATCGTGAACCTCTACCCCTTTACCGAGGCGGTGGCGCAGGATCCACGGAACGCAGAGCAGGCGAGAAGCAACGTCGATATCGGAGGCGTTACCCTGCTCCGGGCGGCAGCGAAAAACTACCTTCGGGTGTCCGTTCTTTCCGATCCCGGGGAGTACGATGGGTTCCTGCAGGAACTCGCGGCGAACGCGGGCTCTACGACGCTTCGATACCGTGCCGGCCGGGCACAGCAGGCGTTCGCTGGCACCGCCGCATACGATACGGCGATTTCCAGCTGGTTCTCGGGCGTGTCTCCCGACGACCTTGCCAGCAGGTACGTGAATCATGGCTAAGCTCAGCAACATGTACCGGACCATGGCAGGCGACTCCTTTGCCCCGCGTATCAGCCTTGTCATGCACCTCGACGACGGGGATCAGACCCTGCAGTACGAAAAGGTAACGTGGAACATCGACGGAGAGGAGAAGGGGCTCCGCTACGGCGAGAACCCCGATCAACCGGCGGCGCTGTACCGCCTCGTAAACGGCAATCTTCGCCTCGGCGACGTGGAAACCGTGCAGCCAGGAATGGGGCTCGCCTCGGAAGCGGAACTTCTGCAGAGCGGCAAACATCCCGGAAAAATCAACATTACCGACGCAGACGCCGCGCTCGGCATCCTTCGCTATTTCGGCGATGAGCCCGCCACCGTCATTATCAAGCACAACAACCCCTGCGGGGTCGCCCTCGGCGATAATGCTGTCCACAGCTACGAGCGAGCCTACAACGCAGACCGCATCGCAGCATTCGGCGGTGCTGTCGGCATGAACTGCACGGTTGACGCATCCACAGCGCAACGCATCGCAGACGCGTACACCGAAGTGGTCGTTGCGCCGGACTTCACTCCCGACGCTCTCGATCTGTTCGCGGGGAAAAAGAATCTCCGGGTTATGCGCATCCGGGCCATGGACCGGCTCGCTGCGTACGAACCCCTGCGCGTTGTAGATATCGCTTCGCTTATGGATGGAGGTCTCGTGTTGCAGTGGAGCTTTCAGCCGAAACGGCTTACCGCGGACGAGCTCATACCAGCCGAAACAGAGCGCAAGGGCGAACGCTTCGTGGTTGGTCGCGAACCAACAGAGGCCGAAAAGCGGGACATGATCTTCGGCTGGTTCGTGGAGGCGGGAGTTACGAGTAACTCGGTTCTCTACGTGAAGGACCAGGCGACAGTCGCAATAGGTACCGGAGAGCAGGACAGGGTAGGTGTCGCCGAAATCGCACGCGACAAGGCCTATCGCAAGGCGCCGGAGCGGGTATCGTTCGCACGCTACGGAAAAGGCTTTCGCGACCTCTCGGAAACCGAGCAGGCCGCCGTAACCGAAGAGGTCAAAGCAGATAAGGCCGGACTCAGCGGCAGCTGCATGATCAGCGACGCGTTCTTTCCCTTCCGTGACGGGATAGACGTTGGCCTGAACGAGGGGGTGCAGTCGGTGCTGCAACCTGGTGGGTCGCTCCGCGATTTCGAGTCGATAGAGGCGTGCAACGAGCATAACGCGACCATGTGTTTCACCGGACAGCGCAGTTTCAGGCATTGATACAATTGCCGCATACCAGACGGCGCAGTATACTGTTTCTCAGGAGTAATTAACCGCTATGAACGAAATTGTCCCAACAGATACACTCGCACGGAACGCCACCCGGGCCATTGGCGGCATAGGCGGGGGTGGTGCCCTTCTGATTCTTGGTGTCGCGGCAGGATCGCCCATAGGCGGTATTATCGGTATTGCACTTGCTCTCGGCGGCGCTGCAATCGCGAAGTCGTCGCCCGAAGACAGGGCCGCTGGCGGTGTCATGGCCGCAGCGGGTATCGTGACCGGGCTTGCGGCGCTTGGCATTGGCGGTGGTGGGCTGTTGACGCTTGGCGGGTTCGGGCTGCTCGGCTACGGCGGCTATAATCTCTACAAGTTCCTGAAAGGGATGCAGACACGCCGCTGATTCCACGCAAGGAGGCTACGATGCCCTGGAAATTTCTCCTCTTCCTCGTTGGACTCGCGCTCGTTATTGTCTTTGCGGGTCTGAATATAAGTAACTCCACAGATATTTCTTTCGGATTTCACACCTTTGAAAACGTACCCGTCTTTATGGGACTCGGGTCTGCATACCTCCTCGGTGCGCTGACCATTCTGCCGTTTACCCTGTCCAAAGCGCTCAAGAAACGCAGGGAACTGTCGACGAAATATAAGGAAGAGAAAAAGAAGGCAGCGGGTTCGGGCGCCGAAAAAGGCAAAAAGCCCGGGCGTATCCGTGGTCGACAGAAGGCGAAAACAGAGCATGAAGCGACAGCATCGAGTTCAGACGTTCCAGAGACTGATACAGACCTTCCGGTGCCACCGCGTCCGAACTAAGGTTTTTGTTCCTGCCGTTGTCGTACTCCTCGGTCTGCTTCCGTTGTCCGCGGCAACGCAGGACGCTCCGAATGCAACAGAACTCGAACGCCAGGCGCTTCGAGCGCTTACGCATCGGGACTTTGCACGCGCAACTTCCCTCTTCGATGACGCCGCGCGCGCGTCAGAGGCTGTCGATCAGGCTCAGAATTTTGCACTCCAGAGCGCCGGCCTTCTGATAGAACTTGGCGAATATCGGGCAGCGCTCGAACGTGCTGTCGTACTCGAAACCGCGGCTGTGAACAGTGACATTCGAAGCAGGGCCTCACTTCTTGGAATTCGGGCGCTGTTTCATATGGGGCGCGCGGACGACGCGCTCGAGCGTATCCTTCGACTTGACCCGTCGGATCCGGCAGGACTGTACCTGACCGCACGCATCGCGCGCGACGTGGACGATGTCCGTGGAAGCGAACTCGTGGCACGTCTGCTTGAACGCTTTCCCGAAAGTCTTGAAGGGGCCCTCGCCTCAGGCTCGGACTGGATTACCGCACCGTTCGTACCGTCACGCCTGTTCCAGCAGAATCGCCCCGTTGAAATCGCGGAACCCCGACAGGCTCCCGAGCAGGCTGCGCCTCAGTCAGAGCCCGCCGCGTCCAACGGTGCACGAGGCATACAGATCGGCAGCTTTTCTTCACGCGAGAACGCGGTGCGGCACGCAAACCGGATACAGGAATCCGGCTGGGAAGTGCAGGTCGAGGAAAACGGTGGCGGGACCTTCCGCGTCGTACTGCGGTTCGATGCAGCGCGTCCGCGCAGCGAGGCCGAGCAGGTGCAACTTCAGCTGCGCGAAGAAGGTTTCGAGGGGTTTCTGCTGTTCTGACCCGGATTCTGGTCTACAACTCCTCCGCCGTCAGTTCAATCTGTTCGAGCAGCAGCCGGTTACCCGGCGCGCTCGATACGCCCTGTACCGTCAAGCGGGCGGGCTGTAACTCCAGTGTCCTGACTATCCGGTCGGAATGCGATGTAATGTCGTGGCTGAACGTATAGACGCGTCTGCCAACCCGCCGGGCCGAGTCGTCGAACTTGACGAGTTCCAGAACATAGCGCTCGTCGTCGCCGACCCGGTATACCGCCGCGGTACCCTGATGACGCGTCCCTGCTTCCGTCAGTTCAAACCGCCCGCCACTGAAATGTATGTCCACGCCGCTGTCGTCGGTATACGTTCCGTCGAGCTGCAGCGGTGCCGGACGGGTCCGGTCGCTCCCGTCTGCCTGTGTCAGCGCCGTCAGCAGTGACGTCGACACACGCCGATACGTGCCATCCCACCGGCTGCGGTTATGCAGATCGACGACAATCTGATCGAGCGCCAGGACCCGTACTCGCACGAAGGTGTTCATGCTTCTGATGTTTCTGTTGCGGAGCATCAGCTGGACACCGCTTGATATTGTCTTTCTCGAAAGCTCCCAGTCGAAGCTCTCCTGCATGTCACCACCGTTGAATACGACCCGGTCGCCCCGGGTATCGAAGGTGACGATACTTAATCCCTGTCCGGTTTCCCGGTACCACGGGCCCGACAGGAATGTCGCAA
>SKKC01000077.1 GCA_007121695.1 Spirochaetales bacterium
CACCAGTTGCCAGCTCGATCGGTGCGATAAGGCTACCGGTGCCGGGTGTGATACCGTCTTCGACCGGTCCCGTCAGGTCCGGATTCGTGCCAACCAGACGCGCTCCGTTCCGTACGAGGTTTACCGCCTTTTCAAGCGTATCGAGATTGTACGTGTGACTCTCGGCGACAACGACATAGTCCGGGTTGTGCTCTGTCAGGGAAAAACCGGCGTTATACAGTGCATTGGTGACACCGGGTTCACCGATTACGTAGGCCGTTCCGTGTGGCATCTGTGAAGCGAGAAAACTTGCCGTCGCCAGTGCGCTCGTATAAAAATGCTCCGGTTCGACGTCTATCCCCAGTCGTTTCAGCTTCTGGGCGAGTTCGAGAGGAGATCTGGCGCTCGAGTTTGTGAGAAACAGAAACCGTTTCTCCGTCTGTTTCAGCCATTCGACAAACTCCCGGGCGCCGGGCAGCAATCGGTTCCCGTGGTAAATGACCCCATCCATATCGCATATAAATGCCTTTTTTTGTGCAAGACGTCGCTGAATCACTGAAACATTTCTTTCGGGCATTGTGTATGTTCTCCTCTGTCGGCCACCACCCATGGTGTAAAACCGCGTGCCTACCTGAACTGGCGATCCGGACCATGATGCCGGGCATCTTTCAGGCTGTTCACGATTTCTTCGCGAGACTTCGTGATGCGTGGGCCAACAACCGGATCGTCAATATTGTGACACGCCACGCTGTGTCCGTCGCTCATCTCTCGCGGTTCCGGTTCCCGGTGGCGGCAGATATCCGTTGCAAAGGGGCACCGCGAGGAGAACACGCATCCTGCCGGCGGGTTGACCGGACTCGGAAGGTCTCCCTTGAGAATTATACGGGCACGGGACTTCTCTGTCGCCGGATCCGGAATAGGTACCGCCGACATAAGCGACTGGGTATACGGATGAAGGGGCGTCTTGAACAGTTCGTCGTATGTCGCAATCTCCATGATCTTGCCGAGATACATCACGGCAATACGATGAGATATGTGACGAACCATGCTCAGGTCGTGCGCGATAAACAGATATGTCAGCCCGAGTTCCTCCTGCAGCCGGGAGAGCAGGTTCACAACCTGCGCCTGTATGGCTACATCGAGCGCGGAAATCGGTTCGTCGCAGACGATAAGCGCCGGATTCAGGATAAGTGCCCTCGCAATGCCGATGCGTTGTCGCTGGCCTCCTGAAAACTCGTGCGCATAGCGTTTTATATGGTCCGGATTCATGCCAACGAGAGCCAGTAAATCCTGTACGCGATCCCTCATCCGTCGTCCGGGAGACTCACCGCGGATCAGTAAGGGCTCAGAGACGATGTACTCGACAGTGTGTCGGGGGTTCAGCGATGAGTAGGAATCCTGGAAGATCATCTGCATCTGCGATCGAAACTGACGCAGTTTTCGAGCGTCGAGGGACGTGACGTCGGTATCTCCTATACGGACAACACCGGCCGTTGGTTCATGCAGACGAAGCATGCTCCGTGCGGTTGTCGATTTCCCGCATCCGCTCTCCCCGACGAGCCCGAGCGTTTCTCCTCGAGGAATGCCGAACGAAACACCATCGACTGCCCGGACATAGCCGACAGTTCTGTTTACGAAGAGTCCTCGCTGAACCGGAAAAAACTGCTTCAGTCCCTGTACCGACACGAAATCGGGACGGTTCATGTGGACCTCCCCGGGCGACGTTCGTTCAACTCGAGATCATACCAGCACGCGCTTGAATGTCCTTCGTCTCTCCCGGTTGGCAAAAGGGGAGGGCGCTGCTGTGTACAGCGTTCGAAGGCCCACGGGCACCGTGGTGCGAACGGGCACTGCTCCAGGCGGCTGTAGACACTCGGCGGCCGTCCTTCGATATTTACCAGTCGTTCGTTATGTTCGTGCAGTTTTGGAACTGCACCAAGCAGTCCGACCGTATAGGGGTGTCGGGGATGCTGATATACCGTTTCGGCCGTTCCTGTTTCGACCGCCGTTCCACCGTACATGACCAGAACCCTGTCTGCTATGCCTGCAACGACACCCAGGTCATGCGATATCCAGATGACGGAAATGCCGAGTTCACGTTTCAGCCGAACGAGCAGATCAACGATTTGCGCCTGTATCGTGACGTCGAGCGCGGTGGTCGGTTCATCTGCGATAATGACCTCAGGGTCGCACGCTATTGCAATGGCGATCATGACCCGCTGTCGCATTCCCCCCGAAAACTCGTGCGGATACGAGTAGTAACGCTTTTCGGGATCGGGAATGCCGACAAGCGCAAGTAGCTCGATGCTGCGCCGTTTCGCGGCCTTCCCGCGTGCGCGATTGTGACGCTCCAGAACCTCTCGTATCTGTTTACCGACAGAAATGAGCGGATTCAACGAGCTGAGTGGGTCCTGAAAGACAAAGCCAATACGGCGCCCCCGCACCGCCGCCATTTCCCTCCACGAAAGCTTCAGCAGATCGACCGTTTCATGAGTGCCCCGAAAGAGGGCGCTCCCGTCGGTAACTTCGCCTGGCGGTTCGGGAACGAGACGGACCAGGGACAGCATGGACACGCTTTTCCCGCTTCCGCTTTCCCCCACGACGCCGAGTGTTTCCCCACGAAAGAGATCAAACGATATTCCGTTTACTGCGTGCACGATGCCGTCTACGGTATTGAACTGTACCGCCAGGTTTCGTACCGACAATAGCGGGCCAGTGTCCTGCATCTGATTCATTTCGAGTTTCTCCGCTGGCGCGGATCGAGAACGTCACGCATCCAGTCGCCGAGCAGGTTCATGCTCAGCGACGTAAGCACGATCGCAAGACCCGGAAAGGTCGCGATCCACGGAGAAAACTGAATGTATTGCCGTCCTGCGGCCAGCATGTTTCCCCAACTTGGAATGGATGGTGGAACACTGAGGCCGAGAAATCCAAGGCCTGCTTCGTAAAAAATCATGCCGGACATCTCGAACGTGGCGACGGTAAGAATGGGGCCAATGAGATTCGGAAGAATGTGTATCCAGATGACGTGCCGACGCGACGCCCCGATACTGATAGCCGATTCCACATATCCCGAGTTTCGCAGTCGAAGAACCTCTCCTCTCGTAACCCGGATAAACAGCGGCGCGTTCGTGAAACCGAAGATAAGTATTACATTCAGCAGGCTTCGCCCCAGCACGGACGCTACGACGACAACCAGAAGCAGATAGGGCACCGACAGTACAAGATTCGTCACGGCCATGATCGCGCTATCGGTCTTTCCTCCCACGTACCCTGCGGTCAGACCAAAGAGCAGACCGATGGACGAAGCAATAAGGACACCAAAAAACCCGACAGTCAGCGAAACGCGCGAACCATAGACAATTCGACTCAACATGTCGCGGCCGAGATTGTCGGTGCCAAGCGGATGTTCGAGGTTACCCCCGTCCTGCCACGCCGGAGGGAGTCTGCTGTTGCGCAGATTCTGCTGGAGTGGGTCGTGTGGAGATATAAGCGGAGCGGCGATTGCGACAAGAACAATGGCGACAAACAGCACCAGACCAGACAGACCAGCCTTGTCACGAAGAACAATGCGCGCGAAGCGCTCCGGAGTACTTCTGAGTCCGGCAGAATCCAGCGCATCAATCTTCATAACGAATTCTCGGGTCAATCAGTACATAGGCAATGTCAGTAAGCAGGTTCAGAAGCACGATAAAACCCGCGCTGACGAAGGCCAGGGCCTGTACCAGGGGAAAGTCACGAGCCTGCACTGCTTCGTGTATCATTCGCCCGACCCCCGGCCAGGAAAAAATGGTTTCGATGTATATCGAACCGCCGAGCAGGTAGCCGAACTGAACGCCGACGATGCTGACAAGCGTGACGGACACATTCAGAAAAATGTGGTGCGTATATACACGATGATCAAGCAGCCCTTTGCTGTACGCTGTACGAATATAGTCCTCGTTCCTGACCTCAAGAACGGCCGATCGTACAAGGCGTGTGAACTTGCCAAGCGGAAACAGTCCGAGCGCGACAGCAGGCAGCACGATAGAGCGCACGCCGCCGCGGCCAAAGGTCGGAAACCACCCCAGGCTTACGGAAAAAAATGAAATCATCATGAGGGCGAGCCAGAAATTCGGTATGGTCTGCCCGACAAGCCCCACACCCCGGCAGATCGTGTCCCAGATTGTCCCGGGGCGCGATCCGCCAATGACCCCAAGCGGGATCGCGACGAACAGAGCAAACGCGAGCGCCGCGAGCGCCAGCTCGAGAGTGGCGGGCATACGTTCGAGGACCATACGCATGGCTGGCGCCCGGAAATGAAGCGAGCGGCCGAAGTCACCTCGCAGCGCGTTCGTCATGAAGCCGAAAAACTGACGTACCAGCGGCTCGTTGAAACCCATCGCCTCACGGAATGCCTCCACGTCCGCTGGGGAAGCGTCGCGTGGCATCATGAGGCGTGCTGGGTCTCCGGTCAGTCGTACCAGAAAAAAGACGAGTACCAGCACGCCGAACATGAGCATGACAGACTGAATAGCCCGGGACAGGAGGTACCGCTGCATGAATGCCTTCGAAAGCCTCTATTCCAGATAGGTAAACATCAGGAAAAAGTCTTCCGCAGCACGGGGCAGATAGTCCTGCACGTTGCTTCGCACGGCCTCGAAGGTTTCCGGTATATACAGATAGATGAACGGAGGATCTTCCTGCATGTATCGATGAAGCTCCCGATATAACGCCGCTCGCTCGTTCTGGTCGACCGTTACAGAGATCCTGTCCAGAAGATCGTCAATGACCGGGTCGCTCCATTGTGAGAAACTTGCGTCCCACCCGCCAAGCGCTCCCCGCAGACGGGGCAGGGACTCGCCCGATCGTTCCGACCAGCTGTCGCCGAAGAGGGGTGGCAGCTGTTTTTCCGCCTGCAGATCCCAGAAGCGTCCGGACTCCATTATTTCGAGATCCGTGACGATACCGACATCTCCCAGGAAGCCCTGTACGGCTTCTGCAACCTGTTCGAAATTCGTGTACGCGCCGGCGGGCGCTGCAAAGCCTATTTCAAACCCGTCCGGAAAACCGGCTTCGGCCAGCAGTTCGCGCGCTCTGTCGGGATCGAACGGAAACGGTTCGATCGTCGGATCATAGCCAAGATTGGACGGCGTCATGAGACCGGTGGCGAGCTGCGCACGACCACCAAACAGACTGTCGATAATTGCCTGTCGGTCTACCGCGTAGTTCATTGCTCGACGAACCCGTGGGTCCATTGTCGGTTCGCCGATTCCGGAAGTCAGATTATTGAAGGTAATATAGAATACGCGATCGATGGGATAGGTGACGACGCGGACCCCGTCGATCGACTCAAGAGCCCCGGCCTGTTCGACGGTGAGGCGGTTTACGATGTCTATTTCTCCGGTCTGTATGGCCGCCATGCGGGTGGATGCCTCTGGAATCGGGCGAAAAACGACCCGGTCGACCCGCGGCAGTCCTTCCCGCCAGTAGGAATCGTTGCGTTCGAGCACGATGCGGTCTTCACGAACCCATTCCACGAAGCGAAACGGTCCTGTACCGACAGGCGACTCACCGAAACGGTCGTCACCGACCTCCTGGGTATACACTGGCGGCACGATGTTCCAGTGCTGCGCCATCACACCCAGCAGCAGCGGATCGGGTTCGGCCGTCGTAATCAGAACGGTATAGTCGTCAATGCGCTCGACAGCACTTGCTCTCGCCCAGCGATCGCTCCATTCGATGTGCGGCTGTATACCGCGTTCCCACGAAAAGACGACTGCGTCCGCGTTGAACGGTTCGCCATTGTGAAACTCGACATTCTGTCGCAGAAAAAACGTAAACTCGCGACCATCCTCGGAGACCTCCCAGCGCTCGGCCAGTGCCGGTTCGATCACGTTCTGCTCGTTGGCCCATACAAGGCTGTCGAACATTTGCCACGATACGTTTTGTGCATTACGTTCAGCGGCAACGGACGCATCCAGCGAGTTGGGGAAAGTCGGGACGGCAACCCGAAGTGTAGACAGTTCGGGTTCAGTCGTCTCGGCCTGCCCGCAGGCGGAAAACAATAAGACCATGGCAGACAATGCGAGCAGCAAGGTCGGCCCTCTCCATTTCGTATGTAATGTGTTCATGTTCTACAACGTATCAGGTTGTGCTGTGTCTCGACAAGCTGAAACGGAACGTCAAAGGCGCGTATTCACGGAACTCTCACGGACAAAAAAAACGGTATGCCTGGACGTCATTTGGCATACCGTTAACGAGATTTTAGTCTCACGCACCGGCAGTTGCCGGTGGATTGACTACTTTTTCCGTTAATCTGTGTATCGACACTACGAACGGTTTTCTTGAGCGAGAAATGCTGTGTGATTCAGGACGCTGTCTTGCATACTCGTGTAGATGCGTCTGCTTTTCTCGAACGGGTGCAGATCGGGGTCAAGAGAAGCGTCTTCAACGGCATGCTGGACGAGAAAAGCCGCGACATCGCGTGCGTCGATCTCGAGAATAGCAGAATCTATGCGGTCAAGAATCGCTGTATCGGGTTCCGGCTTCGATAATTCTTCAAGCGCCTGCCGACAGAGGTCTGCGAGAGTTTCAAGCTGGGTGTTGAGTCTGCGAAGCTGCTCCGTGATCACAGCTCGTCGCGAAGTTTCCTCATTGTCCGACCGTCCCTCGTGGAGCGAGTCGAGAATCGATTGGATTTGGGGTCGTCTGACCTCGCGTGCGAGGATGTCCTGAACAGTAGAATGCTGCATGCCGGGTATTGCTACCGCGCGCGCGTTCAGGTTCCATGTGCGGGTGTCCGGGTACTGGGACATCTGGTTTTCAAACCACCAGTGATACACTCGCATTCGTTCATCGGTCAGTACGGGGTTACCGTCGTAATCTCTGGCGTAAAAGGGCGTGCCGCTGTTCAGATAGCGCCATCCCATGCTTTCGGTGGTATGAAACCTGTGGCTCCAGGCGAGACTGCGTTCTTCAAAAAAGCTGCCGTGAAAGTGTGTGTTCCGACCTGGAAACCCCAGATCAAGACCGCCACAGAATATGTCCGGTGCTCCGATCTGTCGTGCAAAGTCCCACGCGGTTGTGCTGACAGAACCTCCCGCGCCGAGTGTTCCGAAGGAGCCCAGATGCTGTTCGATGTATCGTCCCAGCGGAAACAACGACGAACACATGTACGTCCCGGTCTCCAGAAGCCTGAATACGCGGGGATGCGTTGAGCTCTCGGAAACAAGAATGGAACGCGAGCTCTGGCACGAATCCAGATGCCGTGTGTTCCAGTACTGCGGATCAACGACTATGGTAAAGTCGGGATCCACACCGTGTCTGAGCGCTGCAACCAGACTGGTGTCCACCGCGATCACGACACAACGCTCGGCGATGCGGGGAAGCACGGGTAGAACTTCGTCGAGACCCGGTCCACCGGCGAGCACAATCGCCGGTATATCCCGGAACAGGTTCTCGAGCGAGGCAACCTGGCGTGCCTGCGCCAGCATGTCGAGGTTCGACAGCAGGTTTACGACCCAGCGCCTGCCGAATCGTTTCAGGGTTGCCCGGTTCACGTCGCGCCGACGGAAGGTCTCCTGTATTACCCGGTCGAGCGCCTCGAATGCGTCTGTGTTGCGCGCATACAGCGTTCGCATCCGAAACGCGTAGACCTGACTCCGTTGCAATGCGCGAAGCGGCATCGCAACGTGTTCGGGAGGGCAAGCGGTAAAGAGCGAGACCCGTTCGGAACCGAGTATGTGGCGAAGATCACGCCAGCGCAGAGTTTCATAGAGGAGCGGGGTGTCCGGTTCGTAGATTATACAGTGGAGGTCGGGGCATGTTTCGAGCGTTGCCTCGATCTGATATCCAAGCCCGAACCCGTAAAATACCACGACCCGAAGACCTTTCGTCTGCGTCAGGTCGCGCGTGAGACGCTCTGCTTCCCTGACGGGATTTCGGGCGGAATGAACGTAGGTGCCCGAGACCAGAAGCGATACGACTCCTCGCTCCGTGTCTACGCGAAAGTCAGCGTCAGTGCACGGTCCAGCCGACCGGAGAATCTCCGCCAGGCCCGGGTGCGCCGCGTTCAGGGATTCGAGATTTTGTGAGCGAAGCAGTTCGTTATTCAAGCTCAAGACGGACTGTCATTCCCTGTTCGAGAGGTGTACCGGGAGGAGGTGACTGTCTGACAACCCACCCGCTGCCTTCGATTTCAATACGGACG
>SKKC01000395.1 GCA_007121695.1 Spirochaetales bacterium
AGACCAGAGCGAAGTACCCTACCTGGACGTCGTCGCGCAGAATCTCTCGGATGCTACAGAGTACCTTACTGGCCAGGTTGCGATGATCTACACCGGCGGCTGGAGAATCCGGAATATCAACGATCCCGAGCAGACACCTGATTTCCGAACGACCTTTCTTCCCATGCCAACCATGGTGGACGGGCAGGATCGGCTGTATAACGAGGGAAGCCTTGGTGACTGGGCAATGATCGCGCGCGACACACCGCATGCCGATGCCGCGTGGAGATTCATACGCTACTTTGCAACCGAGGGAACCGAACCCATGGTACGACGGGCCGGTAAAATTCCTGCATGGACCGGCTTCCCGGCTGACCCCGTACTGGAAATGGTGCTCGGCGAGAACCCGGAAGAGCGCTTTGATGTGGAAGCCTACCAGAGAGTCGTGCTTGATCCACCACTGTTCAGTTATCAGCCGACCACTGACCTCGCGCGCGGAATCTATAATGAGATGCGCGACGTGCTTCGAGAAGAAGTCGAGCTTCTTCTCATCGGAAGACAGGATATGGACCGTACAATTGAGCAGCTGAATAGCCGAACAAACACCCTTATTCGAGCCGCACGGTAATCGCCGTACGCATTCGAACGGCGCCGAAATCTCCCGAATCGTTTCGGGAGGTTTCTGGCGTCTGTTTTACTTCAGTCAGTAACGAGAGAGGCCATGAGTTCACGATTTTTTGCTGCGACCCCGAGCTGGAAACGAAGCCAGATCTACGCGGGGTATCTGTTTTTATTGCCGAACTTTATCGGGTTCGTGGCATTCATTCTTGTTCCAGTTGTATTCAGTCTGTACCTCGCATTCTCGAGTTGGGACCTGTTATCGGGCGTCGGGGGAATCCAGTGGGTGGGACTCAGTAACTTCACGCGAATGGCCTCTGACCCCTGGTTTGTGAGTTCGCTCTGGAACAACTTAGTCTATTCTACCTTCACGGTAGTGTTTTCGATACTTATTGGTCTCGGAATGGCGCTGCTTCTGAACAATAAGGTGTTCGGAAAATCCGTCCTCCGTACCATGTACTTTATTCCCTACATTGTCTCGCTTGTGGCAATTTCGGCGATATGGATGGCCTTGTTGTCCAGGTTTGGCCCTGTTTCGCAGTTGGTACGTGCATTGGGAGTGGAGAACCCGCCTGTATGGCTCATGGACCCGACTTTCGCGCTTCCTGCGATAATTACGCTGGGTATCTGGAACCAGGCCGGGTATTGCATGCTTATTTATCTTGCGGCCCTGCAGGGTGTGCCGAAAGAACTGTACGAAGCAGCCGAGGTCGACGGGGGCGGCGCGTGGGTCAAGTTTCACCACGTCACGTGGCCGTTGATCTCGCCTGCAACGTTCCTGCTGGTTATTACACAGATCATTTCGTCATTCCGTGTATTCGCGCCGGTCCAGATTCTGACGCAGGGTGGGCCCGGACGGAGTACGACAGTCCTTGTGTATTACATATACCGTACGGCCTACCAGAACTTTCGCATGGGATACGCAAGTGCAATGGCCTGGGTGCTTTTCTCTATGGTCTTCATTATTACGTTCATTCAATGGCAGGGTCAGAAACGATGGGTAAACTACTAATGAATGCGCCGACTATAGAACGCCTCGGCACGCGGATCGATCTGCCAAAAATTATTCTAACCGCAATTGCGGCCTCAATCGGCATCGTAATGGTGCTGCCGCTTGTGTGGATGTTAAGCGCATCCTTGAAGACAGAGATTGAAGTGTTTACGTATCCCATACAATGGATACCCGAAACCATACGCTGGCGGAACTATCAGGAGGTGTGGGCGGGTTTGTACCCCTTTGGCACGTTCTACTGGAACTCCATACAGGTCACCACCATTTCGGTTACGGGCCTCGTTATAACCAGTTCGCTTGCAGCCTACAGCTTCGCCAAATTGCAGTATCCCGGGCGGGACGTACTATTTCTCGCATACCTGTCGACCATGATGATTCCACCTCAGGTTCTTCTCGTGCCGCGTTTCATCCTGTTCCGCAATTTCGGTATTCTCAACACGCACTGGGCACTGATACTACCGGGTATATTCATTATCTTCGGGGTCTTTCTGCTTCGTCAGTTTTTTACGACAATTCCGAACGAACTTTCCGAAAGTGCCATAATAGACGGGGCAAACCACCTGACAATCTGGTCACGCATAATCATGCCGCTTGCAAAGCCAGGGCTGGTGTCGCTTGTTATCGTGAGTTTCGTGTGGCGCTGGAATGACTACGAAGAGCCGCTGATCTTTCTGTTTTCACGAGATCTGTTTACGATCCCGGTTGGGCTTACGCTGTTCGTCGACGAGTTCGAGACCCGTTACAGTCTGATTATGGCGGCGACGGTGTCGGCCATTGTTCCGGTCCTTGCCGTATTCCTGGCGGGCCAGAAGTTCTTCGTGCGGGGTATTGTAACGAGCGGTCTGAAAGGCTGACAATATGCTTGATCACCTGAAGACCGAACTTCGTTCCTTCGGCTACGCCTGAGAACCCTCGCAGGACGCTCCGCGGGAACAAAATCCGGAAAATTCTTTCGAATATGGTAACGAACGAGCGCGTTCTGGTGTTTCCCGTTTGAGGAATTCCATGCTCAGGGTGTATACTCAGTGGTAATTCGGATAAATTCGGGGTCGTACGTAAGACGGCGCATTTCAGGACAAAGGAACTCATATCCATGACTATTCAATCAAAAGTTCTACGGGTGGGAATGCTTGCAGCGCTGCTGCTTGCACTGACGGTACCGGTCTTTGCCGGAGGTGCCCAGGAGGACGGCGAGTTTATTATCGACGTTCCACGGCAGCCGCGGGTGTTCATTGCGCCGGGGGTTGCAGATGCCGACCACCAGGTGCTGCGGCTTGACCCGACCATTGCGCCTGCACCGGACCGCGTGATTCGATCCTTCGAACTAATCGTGTTCGACGTTGAAGGAAACGTCGTATATCAACAGGTAGAGGAAGAGACCGCAACGCGCGGGTTCTTCGGGAATCTGTTCAACATCGGCGAAGTGCCTCAAATTGATCCGGAACGTATCAGAAACCTGCAGTGGGATGGTCGTGACAACGACGGAAACGTCGTACCCGACGGGGACTACATTTATCAGCTCTTTGTCGACGACGACGAGGGAGTCACCCGGCGCACGCCACCTCAAAATATCACGGTAGATACGACGCCGCCCGAGATCATAAGCCTCGATATTCCGGTTCGCATTTTCAGCCCGGGAGTTGAGGGTGGACGTGAGAGCATCGTCATAGAGCAGGATGGTTCATCCGAGGTATCCTGGGTGGGCGAAATTGTGAACGAACGGGGGCAGACTGTTCGCACCGTGCGCTTCGAGAACCCCGTGCAGTACGACCCGGCCACGCCGACCCGACAGAATCTTGCAAACGACAGGCGACCGCAGAACTGGACATGGGACGGGAGAAACGACGACGGGGAGATCGTTCCCGACGGCGAGTACAGCTATGTCCTCACCGGACGCGATCGGCCTGGTAACCGCGTGACGCAGACCGTCACCGGCATACGCGTTGTGACCGAAGATGGAGACGTCGTCGTTGCAGCGAGCCGCACGGCCTTCAACCCCTCGCCGGGCGCACGTTTCAGAACGGTCGATCTCGCGCTGTCGGTACAGAATATTCTCGAGGTTGACAGCTGGACGGTCGACATAGTCGACGCGGCAACCGAAAGCACTGTGTTCCGTCGTTTTTCCGGAACCGACGATCCTCCCGCTGGTCTCACCTGGAACGGGCTCGACGACAATGGTCGTCAGGTTGCAGACGCGGACTACCACGTGGTCTTTACGGTTACCTTCGAAAATGGCGTGAGCTCCCGTTCGCTCGGGACGCCGGTCGTGGTAGATTCGGTTGCGCCGACTGCGCGAGTTACGGCCAATCACGACGTATTTGGCGGCGACACGAAACCAACCCTGCGAATCGGTGCAAACTGGCCGCCCGAGGCGTCGTGGACCGAGGCGTCGTGGACCGGGTGGGTACAGCTCGGAGATCGACAGTTCCGATTCGATCTGGACGAGGTTTTTGCAGATTTTAACGTTACCCCCGACCTCTTCCCGCTCGAGTGGGACGGTCGCGATCTTGACGGCACCCCGCTTCCGGACGGCACCTACACCGCATGGCTTGTCGGCGAAGATGCAGCCGGAAATATCGGAGAATCGAACAGGGTAACCTTCACGCTTGATACTCGTGCTACTCCGATAGGCCTTGCGCAGGAGTTTGATACCGTATCCCCTGACTTTCAGGGCGTGAACGACGAGGTCATTTTCCGACCGGAGCTGGCCGTAACCGACAGTGTCGAGTCAATGCGACTCACGATACGCTCAATAGAAACGGGCACGGTCGTACGCACGTTTACGAGCACCCGCGTGGTGACCGAGTTCACGTGGGACGGTCGGGATGATGCACGGATTGCGGTTCCTGAGGGCTCGTACGAGGCCGAGCTTCAGGTGTTCTACCGGAACGGGAATCAGCCTGTTGCGGTTGCCGGGCCGGTCGCGGTCGATCGTGATGCGCCGCAGGTCGGCGTCACGCTGGAATACACCGCGTTCGCACCGAATGGCGACGGATTCCGCGACACCCTGCCGGTACGTGTCGTGCCAGCACAGACCGAAGGTCTCATTTCGTGGACTGCCCTCGTGCGCACGACGTCCGGCGATCTTGTCCGAACGGTTTCGGGCGACGGTGTTCCGCCGACGCGCATAGATTGGGACGGACGCACCGATTCCGGAGACATAATCGACGGTCGCTATCGAGTCGGCATCAGGCTTAACTACGTGGGCGGCGGCCGGGTCGAGCACTTTGCAGACCAGGAAGTACTGCTCGACGCGAGTGGACCCGACCTGAACGTGGTCGCGAGTCCGCTACCGTTCCGACCCGAGTTCAATGGTCAGACACAGAACCTGAATGTACAGATCGCTGCCACAGACGAATGGTCCGACATTCTGGACTGGAGGGTGGACCTCATTGATCCGGCAGGAAATAACGCCGGAACCATCGAGGGTACCGGAACACCTCCTGCACGGCTCAGCTGGGACGGTACGCTTGCCGACGGCAGCATGGTGCAGAGCGCCCAGATGTACACTGGTCGGCTGACTGTTCGTGACAGTCTGCGAAACGTGACAGTGGAAGACGTCGAGATTCTGACCGACATTATTGTCCGCCAGGAGAACGGGCGTCTTCGCATCGTAATCTCTTCAATAGAGTTTGAGCCCAACAGCGGATATCTGTTCGAACGGTTGAACGACCGACTGCAGAACAACCTTGAGACGCTGCGGAATCTTGCGCGGATTCTCAATCAGTTCCCGGATCGCGACATCGTAATCGAAGGTCACGCGAACCATATCCGGTTCCGCACGGCTGCAGAAATGCGAGCAGAGCAGCGCGACTTCCTGCTGCCGCTCAGTGAGCAGCGTGCCCGACAGGTGCGCGACGCTCTGGCGATTCTTGGCGTGGATCTTGACCGCATGTCGATCCGGGCCATAGGTGGCGACAGGCCGGTCGTTCCATTCGACGACTTCGCCAACATCTGGCAGAACCGACGCGTCGAGTTCCTGCTCGAGCGTCCCTGACCCATACGTCCCGCCGGGTGTCGAAAGACACCCGGCCGCTCGTACGGCTTGACCTCCATACAGAGGTTTCTATACTCTTCCCCCCTACACACATCAGGAGAACGACATGTCAAAAGCACATAGAGGTGCAGGAATACGCGATCAGGTCAATCACGGCCGTGGAACCTGCCCGATTACCGGAAAAACCGGCGTCAAGCTCATGTATGAACACGAGATTGACGGAAAAAAAGTCATGATTTCGAAGGCAGCAAAGGCAGCGCTCACGAATCAGCGCCGCCGGCAGGAAAAGGCCGGAAAGGCTGCGAGCGCAGCTGCAGAGGCGGAAGCAAAAGCTGCAGAAGCGAAGGCAGCGGCGGCCGAGGCCAAGGCTGCAGAAGCGAAAGCGGCCGCAGAGGCCGAGGCCAGCGCGAAGGCGGAAGCGGAAGCCGAAGCGACTGCGAAGGCCGACGCGGAAGCTGCTACGACCGAGGCTGCCGACACGGCTGAGGGCGAGAGCACCGAAACTCCTGCCGAATAGTTTCTCCCGGCGCGTACGGCATGGGTGAAGCACAGGCGTGGGGATCCCACTCCTTCAGTATAGGCGAAGAGAAGTCTTTCACCCTCGGGTCGCTTTGTGTGACCATTCGGCGGACGGTGACGACCTGGCAGTATGCGCTTTCGCAGCTGCCAGAGCACGTGGACGATCAGCCGGCTGAACCCGAAACAACGGACGTCGAGGCAGAACTGGACTGGTCCACGTATATCTGTGGTTCCTCGGACGACGCGATTACTCTTGTTCCCGCGGTACCAGACAGGCCGCTCGTTATTAAAGCATCGCAGCCGATTCACATCGCACCCGGGGCGACCTACACCTTTTTTACCGCTATTCCGCTCTGGGTGCAGGCCTGGGTCGGTAAACCTGGCAAACGAATGCTTTTCGACGTGCCGACGAGAGGATTTTCGAACACCTGGTTCGGTGGTGCCATGACCGGGAGGCTCTGCTATACGAGCTCCGAGCAGGTCGTACGGCACGCCCACGACGTGCGGACAAGTGAAGGCACGCCATCCGCGTACTGCGCGGTGGAAGTCCGAAACAACGCGAACACGCCCTTGAATTTCAGCAAACTCGCGGTTTTTGCGGATTTGCTTCGAATTTACGAAGTGACAGACACGAAACCCGACGGTATGCAGCAGCGTAAACGGCGAGCGACTCGAGAGGGGATTCACTTCTCGGTCGAGGCAGGCGATCTGTGGACAAGCGATGCCTTCGCGGTGTACTCGGCAGAAGAAGAGCTGAATATCTCGGTATCTGATCGCCCACCGCAGATTCCGGCGACAGTAACGCGCCTCAGCGGCCCGCGAAACCCAGACGGCGACAACATTATCCGACGCGGCCTTATACTGCTGCGAAAAATCAGTAACTACTGACGACGAGGAAGCGCTATGGATACCATCATTCCCCAGCAGATTCTCGACTTTTTCCAGGCGGAGAACCTGATCAGGATCTTCTGGGCCGCAGTGGTCCTCGTGGTCGGTTTTCTGCTTCTGAAGATACTCGTCTTTTTCGTGGGTCGATGGCTCGAAAAACGGCTCTCGCCGCAGTCAGCCATGATAATCCGCAAGGCCATTGTCTACAGTGGCATGGCAATCCTGGTCGTAACCCTGCTGTCGCATCTCGGAACGAATCTTACGGCATTCCTCGGTGCTGCTGGTATCGCTGGTGTTGCGCTCGGTTTTGCCGCGCAGACGAGTATCTCGAATGTTATCAGCGGTCTGTTTCTGATTTCCGAGAAGGCCTTTACGGTTGGCGACGTCATTAACATAGGCACAACGACCGGGACCATTCTGTCCATTGATCTTCTGTCGGTGAAGATACGCACCTTCGATAATCGTTTCGTCAGGGTGCCAAATGAAAACATTATCAAAACCGACGTGATTAACATTACCCGGTTTCCGATTCGGCGCATGGATTTCGAGTTTACCCTGGTGGGCCAGTCCGATCTCGAGCGGGTGAAAGAAATTCTGCTCGAGCTGGCAGGAGATACAGAGGTAACTCTGGACGAACCCGAGCCGTTTTTTGTGATCAAGCAGATCACGCCGCTGGGGGTCGAAATCCTCTTTGGTGTGTGGTTTCCCAAGGACAAGTTTCTCGCGACCAAGAACGGAATACTGATAGGTCTGCATCAGAGGTTTGCAACTGCCGGCATAGAGTTTGCCCGGTATCCCTTTGTTCATGATGCACTGATATCCCGATAGGTTTTTCCGCGCGCGCTTGTCGGATCGCGACATCGCGACTATGCTTTTTGTACATGAGCATGGACACAGCCCGGCACGACGATCTCCATACCTTTCCGCTTGATACCTGGCGTATCGTAGAAAATGAGTTCAGCACCGATCGCGCTGGAATATCGGAAACCGTATTTGCCCTCGGGAACGGGTACCTGGGCATTCGTGGATCGCTGGAAGAACACCGCTGCATGTACCGGCCGGGGACATACCTGAACGGCTTTTACGAATCGGCGCCGATCGAATACGGCG
>SKKC01000385.1 GCA_007121695.1 Spirochaetales bacterium
CCTGTGTGACGATGTTCTGCTGTAGAAACAGGTTCTGACGCTGTTCGGGGAAGGCGGAAGATACCGTCACACTCGCGACAAAGGAAATCTCTTCGTCGTAGAGAATGCCCGTATCGACCCGCACCGAGGTGCCCCCGCCCGCGCTCGTGCGAAGCGATGCGCGTGCGTCGACGCGCTGCTGCGAGTCCAGCAGGTCGTAGCTGTAGTTCAGGCGTGGCGTCAGGCTTAAGCCCGTGCCAAGGACAATGCTGACGGATGCGCCGGCGTTCACACGTTCCCGGGAGGTGTCCCCGTCTGTGTCTGTCAGGCGCTGCCAGCCCGCTGTCAGATCGATGTTTCGAAACCTCGGGAGCGCCGGGTTGTGATAGGTGTATCGCAGGGGAACACCGATCAGAAGACGCTCGTCAGGACCAATGCCAACATCTGCATCCAGTGCGAACGCGCCTATTGGAGTGGCCAGAATCGCCTCGAACCCGAGGTCCAGCTGAAAGTCGAGCGCTTCAAGACCTTGCCGAAGCCCGAGCGTAAAGAAGGGGCCTATGCCCACGCGTTCGTAGGCTGCGACGACCGGACGTTCGACGTCGCGGTCTGCTATGCCAAGCGCGATGCCCGCCTCGAACTCGCCTGGTCCGAGCAGCCTCGAGTCGGCTGGTACCACCAGCGAGACCTCCTGCCGGCCGTCTTCACCGTCCCACTCCACGCGTATCGTGTTTATGCCGGAACTCAGTCCGAGACCGTTCAGACGATAAGTTCCTGCCCGTAGAATGCTCCGGCGAATGAGCCTGTCGTTCAGATAAATGAGTAGTTCGCCGTCTCGGGGCAGGAAAATGTTGTCGACGAGAATCCGGTCTCCGGGCGCACGTTCGCGGAACATGGAAAGGCGCGCGATCGAAAGTCCTGCAATACCGGAGACACCGGAAAGATTCGTCTCGCGCCACGGCAGGTCGCCAGCCTGAATGCGGTAGCCGAGATCCGGCAGGTCATACGTTGCCCGGGCGTAATCGAAGGTGAACGGTTCGGGACCTGTCTGCACGCTCCCGCGGGACTCTATCGCAACGCCGTATACGTTCACAGCGGGTTCGGCAGTAGCGGAGGCGAAAAGCGTGTCGGGAGCGTAGCTGTACCTGACATTGGTGCCAAGATTCAGAATTGCGCTGAAACTGGCCGGGTAGACATCTATTCCCTGGAGATCCCGGGGTCTGCTTCGAAAACTAATGAGTTCGACCCGCCTGAGTTCAGGAGGAATGGAGACAAGGACCGCGAGTTCTTCAAGGTCAAAAACGATGTCGAGTCCGAGCGGCGTAAGGTCGTCGATGTCGACAAGCTGCCCCGGCGAAAACGGCGCGAGCCTGTTTTCAAAGTCGGGTTCGAGGCGATTCTCGATGAACTGGTACAGCACAAAGGGGTCAAGAAGCAGCGCTTCTTCATCGGTTATGCGCGTTGGAATGTCTGAAATGGTTCTGCCGTCTACAACGAGGGGGAGCGAGATCTCGGTTCCGTTATTCTGCGCTGCAATGCCGTGGACTACGAGAGAAAATACGAGTAGAGCGATGGCGAAGCGCCACGGCCGATTGCACATATACTATTGTTAATCGGCAAGATACAGCGTCGCGTATATCTCCCCGTCCCAAAGATCGTCCGGTGCAGGTATGACAAACTCACGAGTGAGCCCTGCAAGCATGTTTTCTCCTGCGAGCCCGCGTAAATCCCCTGGCCCGAGCTCAATTCTCGGCGGAATATTCGGATCGTAGGTCAGCGCAAGCTCTGCTCCGCGCAGAATCGCGTGTCGCGTGCCTGTATTCGTAAGCGTAACCCGCAAAAACCGTTCGCCGTCGCGCGTTTCGCGCCCGACGCTTTCTACCTGTATGTCGGCTCGTGCCCCCGGTGGGGTCACGTATACCGTGCCCTCGTATCGGTAGGTAAGGCGTATACCGCCGCCCTGCGTCGGCAGGTCGCCGCCAAGCGCAATGGGTACCTGCTCGGCAATTATGCGAAATGCCTGCTCGGTTTCCACCCGTGCCGGGCCGTTCCACTGCACGCGTATGCTTCTTGAAGCGCCAGGGTCAAGCAGTACGTTCCGGGGAAACACCGTAAATTCCGGCGATTCCTCGCCGAAGACTTCGGTTCCATCGCGCTCCATGACGCGTGGCTTGACCGCGATGCGGACTGCGATGCGTTCGTTCGTGGTGTTCATGACGCGGAACAGGCGGTTGGAGCCCGCCCCGCTTGGCGCGAACTCCTGACTGATCGGCTCAAAACGAAAGGCCTGCGCGGAAACCGCGCAGACCATGCACAGAGCGACTACAAAGAACCTGATCCGCATACTGCGTGAAAGCCGGATGCGGAGCATGTGTTTACCTGGCGCGAAGGACGACTGCGAGCTGGTCGGAGTAATAGCCTGCGCGGAAATTTTCGGACTGATCATATTGAATAATCAAGTCACCCGAATCGCCCAGATTTTCGCCGGTTGCGTCGAGTGCCTCGGTTGCCTCTCCGACCTGTAGACCCGTTGTTGCCGGAATGGTCTCCGGTGTTGCGACGCCGCCGCTTCCCGTGAATCGTATCGTGTAGGAAATCGTGTCCCCGTCAGAGTTGATAAGATCAGCGGCGTTTTCCGAGAAGACCCAGAGCTGCCAGCCTGCGGTATTGTTTGTGTCAATCGTGATCGCTGCGATTTCCTGGGT
Organism: Spirochaetales bacterium; assembly: GCA_007121695.1. GTDB lineage: Bacteria > Spirochaetota > Spirochaetia > DSM-27196 > SKKC01 > SKKC01. Next base: position 2,685 of record SKKC01000385.1, read on the forward strand.
AAAGTTCGCTGTTGTTCCCACGAGCGGCAGATTCTGTGCAACGGCGTCAGGCGTCAGGCCGAGATCCAACACCAGCGGCACAAACCCGCCAATATTCAGCGTCTGGCCGTTATTCTGCGCCACAAGCGGCATGGCCGTGAGCACCAGGAGTGCCACGATCGCGATAGCAAGTATTCGTTTGTTCATAACGTCCCTCCATGGACACCGGCGGCACTGCCGCCGATTCGTGATTCCATCAATATCTCAATTATATCCCGCGAATTGCCGGCGTCAATGTTTGCAGGCTGTTTCGGCGCGAATTTCAGTGATTTTTCGTTAAAAAACTCTATTTTATTGAAAAAATGCCGATACCGGGCACGTCCTGTGCGCATGACGGTCGGCGCGGCCGCGGCCCGCCGAGGCGCAGGCCTGATCTCCGGGGCGTAGCCCACCTGCCAAGGCGTCGCCCGCACGCCGCTCTGGCCGCCGGGGCGTAGACTGCCCCCGGGGTACTGGCCCCCGGGGCCGACGCCATTATCGCAGCCGCTTGCGCTCGGTCATTTGCAGGACGCGTTTCCTGAGACGTATGGACTTCGGCGTGATCTCTACGAGTTCATCATCCCGGATAAAGTTAATGCTCGCCTCGAGGGTCATGATGTGCGCAGGGGTCAGGATCACGTTGTCGTCGCGGCCCGAGGCGCGCATGTTCGTGAGCTTTTTGGTCTTGCAGGGGTTCACGTCGAGGTCGTTTTCACGGTTGTGTTCGCCGACGATCATGCCTTCGTAGACGGGGTCTCCGGGTGACACAAACATGGTGCCGCGCGGTTCGAGGTTAAAGAGTGCGTAGGGGACTGCAGCTCCCTGCCGGTCGCTCACGAGCGAGCCGGTGAAGCGGCTCGGAAAGTCGCCCCGGTAGGGCTCGTAGCCTTCGAGGTAGGCGTTCATGATGCCGGTGCCGCGGGTGTCGGTCAGCAGCTCGTCGCGAAAGCCAATAAGCGCGCGCGAGGGGACGCTGAACTCGAGGCGCGCCCGGCCATTTCCATGGTTAATAAGGCCTTCCATGCGCCCTTTGCGAATGGAGAGTTTCTCGGTGACTATGCCGGTGAAGCCCTCTTCGCAGTCTATGTAGACGCGCTCGATTGGTTCGGTCCTGACGCCGTTTTCCGAGCCGTAGATAACCTGCGGGCGGCCGACGCACAGCTCGAAGCCCTCGCGGCGCATCTGCTCAATAAGGATCGCCATCTGGAACTCGCCGCGGCCGCTGACGAGGAAGCCTTCGCGGTCTGCGCTTTCTTCGACACGCAGCGAGACGTTGCTCATGGTCTCTTTTTTGAGGCGTTCCCCGATCTTCGTCGCCTGCACGTGCTGTCCTTCGCGCCCGGACAGCGGGCCGTTGTTGCGGAGAAAGAGCATGGACACCGTCGGTTCGTCGACCGTGATTCGTCTCAGCGCTTTCGGCGCTTCGGCCGTGCAGATGGTGTCACCGATGTGCACTTCGTCTATCCCCGACAGCACAACGATGTCGCCGGGCTCGGCGGTCTGGGTTTCCGAGATGGTCAGCCCGTCGTAGACCTGCAGTTTGTTGACCTTAAGCGGCTTGCTCTGTCCCGCGGCGTCTATGCGTACCAGGCTCGCGGCGGAGCTCACCGACTGGTTGTAGGTTTTTCCGATCGCGAGGCGGCCGAGGTAGTCGGAGTATCCGAGATCGCTGACGAGCATCTGGAAGGGACGCTCCTGGTGCAGTGACGGTGGAGGAATCTCATCTACTATGGTGTCGAGCAGAATGTCGAGCGAGTCGTCATCATCCTCCAGATTTCGTTTGGCTATTCCTTTCAGGCCGATCGCGTAGAGCAACGGAAAGTCGAGCTGCTCGTCGTTCGCGTCGAGGTCAATAAACAGGCTCGACACTTCGTCGACAATCTGAACAGGCCGGGCGTCCTTGCGGTCTATCTTGTTAATGACAACGATGATCTTGAGTCCCGCTTCGAGGGTCTTGTTGAGCACGAATCGGGTCTGCGGGAGCGGACCTTCCGCTGCGTCCACAAGCAGCAGGGCGCCGTCGGCCATGCTCAGCGCGCGTTCGACTTCGCCACCAAAGTCCGCGTGGCCCGGGGTGTCGATAATGTTGATCTTGGTGTCCCGCCACCGCACGGCGCAGTTCTTCGCCGCGATGGTTATGCCGCGTTCACGTTCGAGGTCCATGCGGTCCATGAGCCTGTCGTCGACGTCCTGCCCTTCGCGGAACAGGCCGCTGCGACGGAACATGGCGTCGACCAGGGTGGTTTTGCCGTGGTCGACGTGCGCAATAATTGCGATGTTGCGGATGCCCGCGTTCTGTGATGCTGAAATAATGTCCTCCGTGACGCGTCAGCCGTTTCGGATAAGGGTTAGCAGAATGCTGTCGTCGCTGCGCTCGACCTCGATCGAGTCGCACATCATACCGACGAGGCCCATTTCATTGCTGCCCTCGACCTCGCCAGCGAGTTGCCAGTAATAGTCTTCCAGTTCCGGTTGCCGGCGGACCACAAGGCGCGCCTTGAGTTTCTCAAACTCTGTGGTGGTCATGGACACCCCGGAGAACTTCATGGTCATGGTGAAGCCCGTGCTGCCGGGGAGAACCGAAACGTGAGCATTGCAATTATAGTGATGCAGGAAGTAGGTGAGAAGCTCATCTACGATTTTCGAGATCTTTTTCACTTCGTTCTTCATGCTTTGTCCTCCTGCCTGCGGAATGCTTCAAAGATTGGTGATAGGAATGATGCAACAAATCCGCCTGCAAATCCATTGTTGTAGAGGTTAATGCCACCATGAAGCATGCCAACGTTGTGCACAATGGAGAGGTGGAAGAAGCCCGCAAGTACTCCTGCAAGCGGTCCGTATTGTCCGGAGATCGGCGCCAGGGTGGTGCCGAAGAGACCAGCGATAATGACTGTCGTAGCCGAGGTATCCCATATCGTAATGAGAGACCCGAGGACGACGCCAACGAGCACCGGCACGGTGTTCAATGGATGTTTGCCGAAGGCCGCGAAGCCGACCACCGTCAGCACGCCCCCGATCACGGGGCCGTTGAAGTGCCCGCCAAGCGCAAGTACAAATCCTGTGGACAGAAGCCCCATGACGCCCATGTTCAGGAAGGTAGATGCAAAGTCGCCGATCTGCACGAAGTCGCTCACCAGGCGCCCGGTAGACCCATAGATGCGTCGCGTGGAAACCAGAAGTTGTCGGAACTCGGCGCGGGACAGAAACAACGCGAGCGCGATCAGAAGCACGAACACGATGCTGAAGTACCACTCGAAAAACCGCGAGCCGGCGTCGACCAGTACGATCTCCGGCGCGATGTCGAAGTCGAAGCTCCGGAACACGGCAACGAAGAACGAACCGACGATACCGCCGGTAAATCCGATGTTGTAGATATTAAAACCGTCGTGGAAACGCAGCATGTGCGAGGCGAGCGGCGGAAGGACGAAGCCGACCGCGATGCCGACCGTAACGCCAAGCGCGAGCCCGCCAGCGAGGGGGAGGCCGGCGACAAAGGTGAAAAAGCTTACAAGCGGCGCAAGCGTTGTTCCAAAAAGCGCCACGAGCAGGCTGTTCCTGTACGGAATGCCCTGTGCTCTGGTGTACAGAAACACGCCCGCGAAAATCGGCCAGATATTAAAGATATTTTTCCCGAAGAAGGCGAACCCGATTACCGTATACACCGCCGCGATAAACGGTCCGTTCACCTGGACCTTGCTGGCCTTTATGAGGGCGATGGATATAAGGCCGCACAGGCCCGCGTTCACGAGGGTTGCCGCGGTTCCACCGCGAACCAGGTAATCGTCGAGCAGCAGGCTGCGCGAGGTGACGATTGCCCACAATCCGTTGAGAATTCCCTGAGCCGAGTCGAGGAACAGGCCGGTCAGCAGGAGAGCCACCGGAAAGCTGTAGAGAAAGAGAAACGCCCGTTTTTCGTTCATTGTGTGGATTCCTGCTGTATAGTGCCCCAGTTTTCTGCCGACTGCAACGGCGAAAAAACTGCTCGCCCTCGGGTCAACTGGATATTGCGCGTATGCATAGGACTATTTACTATTTTGGAGTAACTGACAGGAAGGTCCGGTTTTACCGGTGGGAGTCATTCATGAAGAATATCAAGGTTGGTGTGAAGTTGCTCGGCGGCTTTGCGGTTGTGACACTAATTGCGGTTGTCCTTGGCGGTATTGGTGTGTTCGCCATTCAACAGTTAAGCGGCGATCTGGATCGCATCGGGTTCGAGCGTGTGCCGGGAATAGTCCTGCTTGGAGACATGAACTTCGAGCGCATGGTTATTCGCGGGCAGACGCTTGAAGTTTTTCAGCGAGAGGGACAGGAAGGTGCGCAGGCGAGGTATCGCGAGATCCTGAACGAACGCGCGGCGAGTTTCGCGAATATGGAATCTGATCTTGCCGAGTTTGTAGCGATTCCCCGGGCGACCGAGCAGGGCAGGCAGATCGTAGAGCGCCTGCAGCAGGAGTACGACGCCTGGCGCGAAAGCTACATTCCGATCGATGCCACGATTAACGAACTTGCGCAAACAGCCGACCCCGAACGACGGGCCGAGCTCTACGTCCAGTATCGCGAGGCTGTCGAGTTCATGGTGCCCGTGTCCGACCGTATGGGCTCAACCTTCCTGGAACTGGTCGAAAACAACATTACCAACACGCAGGCTCAGATCGAAGAAGCGGTCGCCGGGGCTGCGAGCCTGCAGTTCGTGAACATAGTCGCAATGATAGTTGCGGCCATTCTCGCAATGGTGTTCGGCGTGGTGCTTTCCCGTGGCATTACCAAGCCCCTTGAAAAGGGCGTCGTATTTGCCAAGGCGCTTTCAACAGGAGACATGAGAACGAAGCTCGAGGTTGAACAGAAAGACGAAATAGGCGTGCTCGCCGACGCGCTTCGTACCATGCAGCAGCGCCTCACAGACGTCGTGCAGGACGTACAGTCGGCGACGCAGAACGTATCGTCGGGAAGCGCAGAGCTGAGTTCGAGCGCGCAGACGCTGAGTTCCGGCGCGGCGACGCAGGCAGCTTCTGCCGAAGAGGTTTCGTCGTCCATGGAAGAAATGGGGTCGAATATCCGGCAGAACGCGGACAACGCAATGCAGACCGAGAAGATCGCGATGAGCGCAGCCCAGAATGCCGAGAAGGGTGGGGAAGCGGTCACGCAGACGGTAGCTGCAATGAAAGAGATCGCTGAAAAGATCAGCATAATTGAGGAGATTGCCCGGAACACGAATCTGCTCGCGCTGAATGCGGCGATCGAGGCCGCTCGCGCCGGCGAGCAGGGGAAAGGGTTCGCGGTTGTCGCGAGCGAAGTTCGAAAACTTGCTGAACGAAGCCAGAAGGCAGCCGGAGAGATCAGTGAACTGTCTCGCAGCAGCGTGGATGTAGCCGAGCAGGCAGGCACCATGATTGCCGAGATTATCCCCGAGATCCG
>SKKC01000048.1 GCA_007121695.1 Spirochaetales bacterium
GCGGCAAATGGAGATGGCAGACGACGGCGTTGATATTCTGATCGGCTGTACCGGCGGCGGATCGAACTTCGCAGGAATCGCATTCCCCTTTATCGGTAAGAAGCTCCGGGGTGAAGGAGGGCCACGAGTAATCGCCGTAGAGCCCTCTGCCTGCCCGTCGTTGACGAAGGGAAAGTTCGCCTACGACTTCGGCGACACAGCACACCTGACACCCCTGACCAAGATGCACACCCTCGGCAGCACCTTCGTGCCGCCCGGGTTCCACGCTGGAGGGCTTCGCTACCACGGCATGGCACCTCTGGTAAGCCACCTGCACGACGTTGGCGAGATAGACGCAATCTCCTACAACCAGCTTCAGACCTTCCGGGCGGGGGTGCAGTTCGCGCAGGCCGAAGGGATCCTTCCTGCGCCGGAAGCGAACCACGCGGTTGCAGCGGCGATCGAAGAGGCAGAGAAGTGCCGTGAAGAAGGCGTATCGAAGAGCATACTCTTTAACCTGTGCGGCCACGGGAACTTTGACATGCAGGCCTACATCGACTACCAGGCGGGCAAACTTGTCGACTACGAATACGCCGAGGAAGAGATTGCCATGGCCTTGTCGGGTCTGCCGGTGGTGTAAAGATACGGTGTTGAGCGTTCGTCGCGAGTGCGTAACGCGCGCTCCGGCGAACGTGTCGAGCTTTCCGGGAATAGGGCGAGATCCGTTTTCGTTGTATACTGATGGCGTTCAGGGTCCAGGTAGTTGTAGCAGACTGGACGCATTCCATTCTCAAGCCAAAGGAGTACACCATGAAAATCGGAAGAAATGATCCCTGCCACTGTGGAAGTGGGCGGAAATACAAGCACTGTCATTACGAAGAGGATGCCGCGGCCGAGCTGAAGGCATTTAAGGAAGCCGCAGAGAAGTCCGCACAGGAAGCCGAAAAAGCCGCCAGTGAAGAGGCCGAATCGAGCGGAGCGGATCGTTCCGAGAAGCGCACCGGACGAAGCGACTCGAGTCAGCGAACTGGTCGTGGCCCGATTCCGGGCGGCAACGCGAAGGCTGGCGGAAACAGCCCGAGAACCGCACCACGTGCAACTCGCGGCGCCCAGCGCGGCGGTTGAGCATATCGGTCGGGCAGGACAGCACCTCATGGGCTGGCTTCGCCTGGGTGACATGAAGCTGTCGACCTGAAATGTGAAATCCAGGTCTGGACGTCTGCCGAACGTTTTTTTCTTCACACAGTATTCACAGTATCTCCAGATAAAGACTACGAGTCTGAAGCATACTCATGTCATATCGTTCGCCGGACTTATCGGCAGGAGGTTCAAAATATGATGCGACGGTTAGCACGTCTCGGTTTGCTTTTCTTTGTTGCTACATTGGCAGCGCCACTTATGGCGCAGGACTTTGGTGCAGCTGGAGCGCTTTCCCGAACCAGTGTCAATCTTGAGGAGATGCTTGTGTATGCGCTGCAGGATGAATATCTCGCACGAGCGGAATACGAGCTGATCCTCGACGAGTGGGGTATACAGCGACCATTTGCTAATATTATCCGTTCAGAAGAGCGACATATCGCTGCGCTGATTCCGTTGTTCTCGCGTTACGGCGTGGATCTCCCGGAAGACACCGCTGCACAACACGTAATTCTTCCATCATCCCGTGAAGAAGCGTTCGAAATCGGCATACATGCAGAAGTAGAAAACATCGCAATGTATGCCATGTTCCTTGAGCAGAATGATCTGCCCCGGGATGTACGAAACGTCTTTGAAGGCCTGCTTCGAGGTTCGGAGAACCATCTGCGTGCGTTCGAGCAGGGCCTCGCAGCAGAGACAGGTGATGCGGGGCGTGTACCGCGCGGTGGAAGACCTTCCCGATCGCGGTAAGCGCCAAAAAACCGCGTTACTCCCTGATCGGAAACACCGGCAGCCGTTCGAGATATACGAGTTCCTCGTCCTCGTATCCGCCGTCTTCAAGAAGGGCTGTCACGGTGCTTATTACCCGGCAGCCCACCTGTTCGAGCATGGACGCGAGCGCTTTCACTGAACCACCGGTAGACACAACGTCGTCGACGATGCAGACGTTTCTGCCTTTCAGTATCTCGGCATCCGGCCCGTCGATTACGAGCGTCTGTTCGCCTTCGGTCGTTATGGTCTTGACCGTCTCGACGACCGGGTTGTGCATGTACGACTTCACGGATTTTCGCACGACCACGTAGTTCACCTCGGTCAGCGCGGCGAGCACGTGGGTCAGGGGAATCGCCTTCGCCTCGGGGCACACGAGCACGTCGATCTTGTACCGTGGGTACCGTGGGTGCTCGTAGAGCGCCATCGCGATGTTCTCCACAAGCTCGGTGTCGCCAAGCATGACAAAACTCGCGATCTCGAGGTTGGGTTTAATGCGTACGCGCGGCAGCTGCCGGGTGAGCCCGGCAATGCGCAGCGTGTAGGTTTCACCAGTAAATGGCCCTTCGGTTTTCATGTCTTTCAGAATACCGGAAGTAACAGCTGTACGGCGAGCCCTGCAATCAGTACGCGAGCACGCTCTGCAGCCAGCGCTCGGCTTCGCGAACCTCTATGCCTTTGCGCCTTGCGTAGTCCTCTACCTGGTCCTTCATGACGCGGCCTACGGAGAAATACTTCGACTCCGGGTGCGCGTAGCAGAACGCGCATACTGAAGCGCCGGGCTGCATCATGCGGCTTTCGGTGAGTGTCATGCCAATCTCGGTGTCGGGTTTCAGCAGTTCCCACATGAGCTCTTTCTCGGTGTGGTCGGGGCAGGGCGGGTAGCCGGGTGCCGGGCGTATGCCCTGGTAGGTAATGTGAAGGAGTCCCTCTATATCGAGGTCTTCGTCCGGTGCGTAGCCCCACATGTCCTTGCGTATCTTTTCGTGCAGGCATTCGGCGAAGGCTTCGGCAAGACGGTCGGCTAGCACCTTCGCGAGTATCTCTGAGTAGTCATCGTTCTGTTTCCTGTACTCCGCAACGATCGTGTCGAGGCCTTCTCCTGCGGTATCGGCGAACGCGCATATGTAGTCGGGGATTCCCGTCTCTTTCGGCGCAATGTAGTCGCAGAGGCTCAGATAGTAGGGCGTCTCGCTCTTGCGCTTCTGCTGTCTGAGCGTCGGGAGTGTCGCCATGACCTCACTGCGGGTGTCATCTGCATAGATTTCTATTTCGTCCTGATCGTTTGTGTTGGCAGGCCAGAACCCGACCACTGCGTGTGCCCTGAGTTTCTTCTGATCGATGATATCGGCAAGCATGACTTGCGCGTCCTCGTACAGTCGGCTTGCAGCCTCGCCCATTACAGGGTCTGTGAGCATGTCGGGGAACTTGCCCTTCATGTCCCAGGCGACAAAGAAGTAGGCCCAGTCTATGTATTTCGCAATCTCGGCGAGATCAAAGTCACGGAATACTGTCGTGCCAAGCTGTTTCGGCGTCTTCGGCCGATACGTACCACTCTCGAAGTCGCCCTTCCAGTCGGGAAGGAAGCGTTTCGAGCGGATCTCTTCGAGGCTCAGATACTCTTTCTCGGTGGACTGTGACGCGCGCTTCTCGCGAATCTGTTCGTGGTTGGCGTTGACTTCGGCTATGTACTCGTCCCTCGAGCCCTTGTTCAGCAGCTTACTCACGACGCCGACCGCGACGCTCGCGTCCTTTACGTGTATCACAGGTCCGTGATACTGCGGCGCAATCTTGACCGCGGTGTGAATCTGGTTCGTCGTCGCTCCACCTATCAGAAGCGGAAGCTCGAAGCCTTCGCGTTCCATTTCCTTCGCGACGTGTACCATCTCGTCGAGGCTTGGGGTAATGAGCCCCGAAAGCCCGATAATGTCTGCGTCGTGTTTTCGTGCCGCTTCGAGAATGTCGGGGCAGGGTACCATGACGTCGAGGTCAATTACCTCGTAGTTGTTGCACTGCAGAACCACGCCGACGATGTTCTTGCCTATGTCGTGCACGTCGCCCTTAACAGTGGCCATAATTACGGTGCCTTTTTTCTCGGCGGCCTTTCCGGAGGCCTTCTGCTCGGCTTCGAGGAAGGGCAGGAGGTAGGCGACGGCCATTTTCATGACCCTCGCGCTTTTGACGACCTGCGGCAGGAACATCCTTCCGCTTCCGAAGAGCTCGCCGACCACGTTCATGCCGTCCATGAGCGGGCCTTCGATTACGTCGAGTGACTGCTCTGCCTTCTCGCGGGCTTCCTCGGTGTCTTCTTCTATAAAACTGGTAATACCCTTGACGAGCGCGTGCTCGAGGCGTTTTTCGACCGACGCCTCGCGCCACGCCAGGTCTTTTACCGCAGTCGAGCCGCCTTTGTCGGCAACCCTGTCCGCGTAGTCGAGCAGGCGTTCGGTCGCGTCCTCGCGGCGGTTGAGTACAAGGTCCTCGCACAGTTCCAGCAGTTCGGGCTCTATGTCGTCGTACACCGCGAGCTGCCCCGCGTTCACGATGCCCATGGTGAGCCCGGCTTTGATCGCGTGGTAGAGGAACACCGCGTGTATCGCCTCGCGCACCGTGTTGTTCCCGCGAAAACTGAACGAGACGTTACTGACGCCGCCGGAGAGTTTCGCGTGCGGCAGGCCTTCCTTGACCCGCGTACACGCACGAATAAAGTCGACCGCGTAGTTCCGGTGCTCCTCTATGCCGGTGCCAATCGCGAAGATATTGAGGTCAAAGATAATGTCCTCTGCAGGAAATCCGACCTCTTCGGTCAGTATGCGATACGCGCGTTCGGCGATTTCGAACTTTCTGTCCTCCGTCCCCGCCTGACCTTCTTCGTCGAAGGCCATGACGATGGTGGCAGCGCCGTACTTCATGATTTCGCGGGCATGCTCTCGGAACAGCTCTTCGCTTTCCTTTATGCTGATGGAGTTCACCACGCCCTTGCCCTGTATGCACTTGAGCCCGGCCTCGATGACCTCCCACTTGGAGCTGTCTATCATGACGGGAACGCGCGAAATGTCGGGTTCGCTCGCCATGAGTTTCAGGAAGGTCTCCATTTCCGCCGCGCCGTCGAGCATGGCTTCGTCCATGTTGACGTCTACCATCTGTGCGCCGTTTTCAACCTGATCGCGCGCAACTTCGAGTGCTTCCTCGTATTTCTGCTCGCGTATCAGACGCAGGAACTTCCTGCTTCCCGTGACGTTCGTACGCTCTCCGACGTTCACAAAGAGCGAGTCGTCGCGAATGGTCACTGGCTCCAGTCCCGAAAGCCGGGTTGTCTTCGGGTTGTCGGGAACCGCGCGCGGCGGGTGGGCGCCGACGGCCTCTGCGATCTGCCGGATGTGCTCGGGTGTCGTGCCGCAACACCCGCCGACGATGTTTACAATGCCTTCTTTCGCGAAGTCGCCGAGTACTTTTGCCATGAATTCCGGCGTATGATCGTAGCCTCCCATGTCGTTCGGAAGTCCTGCGTTGGGGTGTACGCTTACCGGGAACTCCGCATTCGCTGATAGTTCCTGCACGTACTCATGCAGCAGGTCTGCCCCGAGCGCACAGTTCAGTCCGACACTGAAGGGCTTCGCGTGCCGTATCGAGTTCAGGAATGCGGTGGTGGTCTGCCCGGTCAGGGTGCGGCCGCTGCGGTCGGTAATGGTGCCCGAAATCATGACGGGAAGCTCGATGCCGCGTTCTTCGAATACCGTGAGCACGGCGTATATGCAGGCCTTGGCGTTGAGCGTATCAAAGATTGTTTCGATCAGGATGATGTCCACCCCGCCGTCCATGAGCGCGCGTGTCGCCTCAAGATACGCGTCCTTCACGTAGTCAAAGCTGACCGCGCGAAATCCCGGGTTGTTGACGTCGGGTGAAATCGAGAGGGTCTTGTTGGTGGGGCCGAGAACCCCTGCGACAAAGCGGGGCTTGTCGGGCGTACGGGCAGTTGCCTCGTCCGCGGCGCGCTTCGCGAGTCGTGCTGCGCAGTAGTTCAGTTCGTACACGAGCGGCTCGAGCGCGTAGTCGCCCTGGCTAATGGTCGTCGAGTTAAAGGTGTTCGTCTCGACAATGTCGGCGCCAGCTTCGAGAAATCCCGCGTGAATGCCGTAGATTATGTCCGGGCGGGTAATGGTCAGAAGATCGTTGTTTCCCTGCTGGTCGTTTCCGGCCGCGCACGCGGTGTCTATCGCTTCGCGGGCGTGCTGCGACATGTACCATGAGCCGTCTTCGTCGAAGCCTGAATGTGCTGCCTCGGGCCTGACCGGCGGCGTGTTCTCGGGTGGATCGGTCGCAGCAGGCTTCCCCAGAACCGTCTGTTCCATGGGGCTTGCAGTGCGCGAGGCACCCCGGTAGTCCTCTTCCTGCAGGCGGTAGCTCTGAATCATGGTGCCCATGGCACCGTCGAGGATAAGGATTCGTTGCTTCAGCAGCTCTTCGAGTGTTTTCTGTACATTCCGTTTCATTGGTCTTCCGATAGTGTTTTGTGCTTTAAACCCGTGTCAACAGATTGTGACAATCCTAACGGAACTGGAGTATCTTTGATATATGCATATTGCAGATGTCTACCGTCGCGGGGGAACCTCATTCAGTTTCGAGTTTTTTCCGCCAAAAACCGAAAAACAGGCTGATCGGCTCAAGGAAACGATACGCGAACTGGTGCCCCTGAAGCCAGCCGCGGTCAGCGTTACCTATGGTGCCGGAGGTTCGACGCGCGAGCGTACCCACGACCTGGTCGTCGATATACAGAAAGAAAATGACCTGACGGTCGTATCGCATCTTACCTGTGTTGGTTCAACGCGGGACGAAATCGCGGCGATTCTTGACCGGTACGCGGAAAGCGGCATCGAGAACATCATGGCGCTCCGTGGCGACCCGCCCGACGGGGCCGTGTTCGAGCCAGTGCCCGGAGGGTTCCGGTATGCTGCCGAGCTCGTGGCGTTTATCAAAAACCGATATCCGGCAATGGGCGTCGGTGTCGCAGGCTTTCCCGAAGGACACCCGGCTACACCAAACCGCTTGCACGAAATCGAGTATCTGAAGGCGAAGGTGGATGCCGGGGCGGACTACGTATGCACGCAGCTGTTTTTCGACAACCACGACTTCTACGACTGGCGCGAGAGATGCCGACTTGCGGGCATAGATATTCCGCTCGTGGCTGGTCTCATGCCCATAACGTCGCGAAAAGGACTTTCGCGCATGGCCGAGCTCGCGTCAGGATCACGCTTTCCTGCCAGGCTTTTGAAGGCGATTTACCGGGCCGAGGACGATACCGGAGTCGAAAGCGTCGGCGTGCACTGGGCCAGCCAGCAGGTCATGGATCTGATAGAGAACGACGTGGACGGCGTGCATTTTTACACGCTCAACAAGTCAACCGCGACACGCCGCATTTACGAGTCGCTTGGAGTCCACAGCTCTGACGCGCTCAGTTCTCGGCCGGCTTTGCAAACAGATCCAGTCCGTCCCTGACGACTTCGATTACGCCACGCTTTTCTGCTGCTTCGGCGAGTTTCTTGAAGCGGTTATAGCCGTATTTATGGAAGTCCACGTTCCGGTTCTTCATTTCCTTGCTGACAAGCGCGAAGGGCACCGGCTTCCCCCCGTATTTCTTCGTGTGTTCCACAACGACGTCTCGCAGCGTTGCAAAGGGCTCGGAAAAGCTGAAATGCTGTGTCTTCGATGACTCCGGAATATCGAGGACGAGGTCGTTATCGGTGGGGGTAATGGCTACGTGTCCTGCATCGCGTGCTGCGAGAACAAAGGACTTCCAGCTGCGGTAGCCCAGCTGCGATTCGTCAAAGTCTTCGTTCAGCAGACGCAGCCGTATCTTGACCGGCCCGAGCGTCGGAACTTTGCGGCTTTCCTTCATCATGGAAACGGTTTCTGACAGCAGTTCGAAGGCGCGCTGTTTCGTCAGTTTGGTGTCGTCCCTGCCGGGCTCCCGTCCGTTTCTCGTGTCGTCGCGTTCGTCCTCGAGATCGGCCTCTTCGTCGGCGAGCAGGTCACGATAATCCTGAAAGGTGTCGGCAAGCGCCAGCAGGTCTTCGCTCGCATTCTTCGAGTCACAGAGAACGATGCTCTGCGCGCCGCGGCGGCGAATGGACACGATCAGGGGTCGGAAGTCGCTGTCTCCGGTGACAAGGATGTAGCTTGATATATGCGGGTAGAGGAACAGCAGTTCCATGGCGTGAGTAACCA
>SKKC01000193.1 GCA_007121695.1 Spirochaetales bacterium
CGCTCGCCGTAGCCGTGCCGGTGCTGGCCGTTTCCCTGATCCTGTCTCGCCGCGGGTCGCTTCGAGGGTTCCTTCTTGTGCTCGGTGTAATGCAGTACGCGTTCTACAACTACGCCTTTTACCTCTTCGGGGCTGTGGTCAACATACATTTTCTTCTCTACGTCTCGCTGGCGGTGCTTTCCGCCATTGCCTTCGTCGCGGGACTGGTTGCACTCGATGTGCGCTCGGTGCGTGAATCCGTGTCTCCGGGAGCTCCGCTCCGGCTCGTGGCTGCGTACATGTTCGTGTGGGCGGCCGTCCTCGGGGTAGCGTGGGTGGCCCAGGCTCTTGCCGTTGGCCTGAGCGGCACGGCCCCTGAGATTGGCGAAGAACCGTTTCGCCTGATTGCAGCGCTCGATCTGCTCTTCGTTGTAACCCCGGTCGCCTTCGGCGCGGTATGGCTGTGGAAACGCTTCGGATGGGGACTTGTTATTGCGATCGTCATGAACGTAAAGGGAGCGATCTACGCCTCGATTCTTCTGACCGCCGGCATCGTCTGGGGCGGCGATGACCTCATTGGCCTGTGGGTATTCTTTGTCGTGGGATCGCTGTTCTCGCTGATTGTTCTGATGCGGGAGGTGCGCGAACACGAAGGTGGTGCTCCGTAGTCGCCTGCGGCAGATTGACGCACAAAGCCGTCACTCGTATCCTTTTACGATATTCCGCCAAAAGGACTCCCATGGTATACCGGAACAATCTGAGTCGTGATCCCCGGTTTCGGAGAATACGATTCTTTTCCGTGGTTGGCGGCATGGCTGTGCTGCTTGCAGTACTTTTCGTGTTTCAACGCGGGGCAGGTGGCTTCGCGCTGCCTGTTCTCGTGCTGAGCGCGTTCATCGGATACAAAATCACCCGCTATTTACAGGGCCACAAAAACAGCTATCTCGAGACCTTCGACGATCACGTGACCCTTCGCACGGAGTCCGGGCCACAGCGTTTCTGTGAAATTCAGCACACACCTGCAGGCACCGTAAATCCGCGCACCCTCTCCGATCGGCTGCAACGTCTCGAAGATCTTCAGATTATTACCAAAGAGGTCATTTCCCACATGCCACCGCACACCGAGTACGCACTGACTGTGCGAGGGCGGGAACTCCTGCCTATTCTTGAAGAGATGGTGCGCTGGAGCGAGCGGCACGGCGGTGCTTCGGCTCACGAATCGGCGAAGTAGCCAGGCCGAGGTTTCACCCCGGCGTACATGAGCCAGTACTAATCTACCGCCTGAACTGACTGTAGTCCTGAATAAACCGGTCCACCGTATCGTCGCTGACTGACAGGAGATCCCCGGTCTCGGTCATGTGAGTCGAGAGCATGTTCAGCATGGTTGTCAGTCTGGCCCGGTGTTCCGGATCAAAGGCGAGATTCGCAGTTTCTTCCGGGTCAGAGACGAGGTCGTACAGTTCAAGAAACACCTCGTCCTTGAACATGTCAACAATCAGTTTATGGTTGCCACGTATTATGGCCCTCTGGAAATTCCCCCTGGCTCCGTTCCCGTCAAACTGAATAAACACGGCGTCGCGCCCTGCTGAATCGCCCGACATCATTGGGACCAGCGACCGGCCGTCAATGCCTGAAGGAATATTCATTCCGGTCAATTCGCATATTGTCGGGAAGACATCCACTGCGCTCACCAGGCCGTTAACTGTACCCGGTTGATACGCGCTCGAGGCAGGAAGTTTGAAACCGATCGGTGTATGTACGGAAGGCTGATACATGCACATCTTCTGGTACAGCATGTGCGAACCGAGCATTTCTCCATGGTCGGAACAGAAGACGATCAGGCTGTCGTCATAGATGTCCTGACGCTTCAGTTCGTCAATTATCAACTTTATCGAGTGATCGAGAAGGGCAACCAGACCAAGGTATACGCGCCACACCGCCATCCAGTCCTCTCTGGAATACCGTACCCCTATTGCTCCAGTGAGATTGTATAGTTGTAGTGGAGATTGATCGGGGTACCATGTTCCGACGCTCTTGGGTAAATCAACGTCCTTGATCATTGAAAACCACGGCTCGGGGATGTCATACGGAGGGTGCGGTGCCAGAAACATTGCATTCAACAACAACGGCTTGTCCGGGTCACGTCTCCGCAGGGCAGAGAGCGCAGTACCGGCAATGTAGCCGTCGTAGAAGTGTTCGAATCCGGGCTCGTACTCGCCGACTGCCGGTATTGAGTATGTGCGTGCCCGTGTAAAGCGACCGGCAGCCATCTCGGGGATAATGCCTTTGAAGCGCCCGCCGCCGGGAGCTCGAACCCCTTTGTTGCGCAAGTGAGTCTGATATCCGCCCGTAAGTGTATCCCAGTGTGTCCTGGTCTCCGGGGAGGTATCGATGTTATCTGCGGTGCGAAAGTGCTGTTTTCCAACGTGGTGACTGTCCCAGGTCTTTTCAAACCAGGAATACAGGTTCGGAGTCCCGGCATGCACGTAGCCGTGTGTTCGATCCAGAGGCTCCCAGGGGTTTATGAGGCAGCCTGTTCGATTCGGATAACACCCCGTAAAGAACGCGCCTCGCGCTGGCACGCAAAGGGGCGATGCGCAGTAGGCGTCATTGAACAGAACACTTTCTGAAATCAGCTGGTTGATGGTTGGGGTGTGCGCACCTAATGCGTCCCATCTCAACTGATCGGCCATTATGAAAATTACGTTCGGTCGTTTTGATTCTTCCATCTGTATTCGCACAATCATAGGTGAGTTGGACCGGGGGCGCAACGAAAAAAAAGGTTGGCCGGAACCAGGCCAGCGAACCTCCCATTGACGCGCGAAATCCATCACTCGTATCTTTGCCGAAAAATCGTGTGAAAGGACTCCCATGGTATACCGGAACAATCTGAGTCGTGATCCCCGTTTTCGGAGAATACGTGTCTTTTCCGCAGCTGGCGGCATAGCTTCGCTTCTCGCAGTACTTTTCGCGTTTGAACGCGGGGCGGGTGCTTTGGCGCTGCCCATTCTATTGCTGGTTGGTTTTGTCGGATATAAGCTCAGATCCTATATCCGGGGTCACGAACGCAGCTACCTGGAAACCTTCGACAATCACCTGACTCTTCGCACGCCGAGTGGAGACGTTGTGACCTTCGAGTGGGATAGTCTGTCGTGTTACGGAACGGCCAGATTCAGCGACGGAGACAATTTTATCTATGTGTATTCAGACTCACTCGACCGTTTTTTCGCGATTCCGGAAAGTTTCGACAATTACGGCGACCTTATTGACGAACTCAGCGAGCGATGTGAACGACGGGACCTGACGCTCCACAAGGACGAGAGTATGACGGACGCGATCCGGCGCAGTATCGCGGTGTTCGAGCAGGCAAACGAGCAATCCGCTGAAACGCCCTCGTCGTAGAAGTTTATACTCTACATAGCGAAGCCATGATATATTCACAGATATGATACAGCACAGACGTCTGCTGCCGTTTTATCTTTCGTACGCAGTCGGACTCGTTGTTCCGATCATACTTGGTTCCCTATTCTATGCCAGGACGACCGAGTTGGCGACGCAGTACACGCAGTCGCAGATCGACGCCGTGTCGCGGGAGATAGGCCGCGGCATAGAGTCGGTCTATCAGGATGTGCAGTTCATCGCGTCTCAGACGAGTCTGAACCCGACTGTCGTGCGGCACGCTGCTGCGACGTTTCCGGGTGTTCGCGAGACTTTGACTGGACTTCTCGATGTCAGTGTTGGGGAAGCGGTACTCGCGGTCACGACACACAACCGGTTCATGCGCGAGTTCTACCTGGTGCTTCCCGCGAACAGAACCGTATTGAGCAGCCAGAACCGGTACTCGTTCGATTCGCTCGTTCGCTTTGAGATCGGCAATCCGGTCCTGAATGCGGACGAGTTTCTTGAACGTATCTCAAGGCAGGATTATTCGTTCTATTGGAGCGCAGGCTACGTGCGTACTGAGTACGATCCGGATCTTGAGCGGCCCGAAGATCTTCTGATTCTACACACCTTCAGGCCACTCGCGGCGGCGCGGGGGGTTTTCGTGTTCGTTATTGATCGTCGGGAAATCGACCGGGCACTCGGCGGGATCGATGCCGACGCGGGAGGCGTGTTCGTGCTGCGAGATGCCGAGGGCTCGATAATTCACACAGCGTACCGGGACGCACCCGGCTTTGATGCCAGTCGCACAATGTACAACGTGGAGCGTGGATACGAGATGTCTGGCCGCAGTGTACTTCCGATGCGAAGGGTACGTTCGCCGAACGGCTTTGTGAGCATTGATGTGTATCTGAGCCCTCAGAACATACGGCAGCGCACCGCGTATGTCCGGCTCGTGACCGCCACAACCGTTATTGTGCTTCTTGTGCTGAACACCGCCCTTGTCGTTTTTTTTAGCGCGAGGGGTGCGCGGCCGATACAGGCAATGATGAAGGCACTCGGGACCACGACGGACAGTTCCACGACTCCCCGGACGAGTGGTCTTCTCTACCTTCAGGACAGGGTCGACGGCCTTGTCGGTGACAGACGACGGTTGCAGGACGAGGTCGACCGGCAACGTCCGGTCATTAATTCGCTTTTAATGGAAAGCCTTATTTCAGGCATCCGGATGAACGACGACGAACTCGCCACGCTGCTCGCAGACGGTCAGATCAAGCTGGGTTCGCACAACTGCTGCTTCGTGATCAGCCTCTCGCCACTGGCCGAACGGGATGCCAGTGACTTTTATGATCAGTTCCTTATAAAGACGAGGGCGGTCAGTGAGCTTCTGGAGAAGCACGTCGGGGGCAAGCTCTACTATCTTTTGCAGGGATCAGACCGGATCGCGTACATCCACGGGGCTGACGAGCAGGACAAGGATGTATACTACTCCCGGTTCATTGGGCAGCTTCACGCAGCGTACGAAGAGTTGAAACTCACACTAGACGAAGACGTCTACGTCGGTATCGGACTTCCTTGCAGACGTGCATCCCGGATTCGGAACTCATACGACCAGGCTGTCGCAGCGCTGTCCCGCGTAACGGTGGAAGCGACCGATGCCTTCGTGGAGTTCGCAGTGCTGTTGCAGGATTCCTCGAACCACTATTATACGATTGGTCTTGAGATACGAATTATGAACGCCGTACGATCGGGCGACGAGCAGGCGCTACAGACAGCCTTGCGCACGCTCGACGAAGAGAATACGGTTAACCGTTCGGTACGGCCCATGATGATTTCGGTTCTGATGCATGAACTCAAAGGAACCGCGATCAAGATGCTCACATCCACACGCGATCTGGACCCTGTTGTGCAGGAGACCTTAACCGACTTTGTAGCTCAGGAGTATAGCCCATCCGAGTGGAACCGGTTTTTTGAGTCTTTTCGGAAGATCTGCCTGGACGCGATGGCCGTATTTCGGGAGGCAAATAAAAACCGCTATTCCGGACTACGGGAATTCGACGTTGCGCGCTATCTGGACGAAAATTTCGCCGATCCCAACCTTTCTCTCGTTGCGGTTGCAGCCCATTTCGGAGTGAACGACAAGTACCTTTCGCGTTTCTTCAAGGAGCAGCTTCGCGTGAACTATCACTCCTACGTACAGAACCTCAGACTCGAACACGCCACAAAACTCCTGAAAGAGTCTGACCTGTCGTTAAAAAACGTTGCGAAGGCGTCGGGATACTTGTCGCAGGCGACCTTCACCCGCGTATACCGGCAGAAATACGGGGTTGCCCCCTCGGCGATGCGCCCGAAGCGATAGAATTCACTACTCCTGCGGGGATGTCACTTTTTGATACCCACGAATTGTCACCGTTTACTCACCAGGTAGAAAACTCGACGTTGCGCTGCGGCAAAGCCCGTGTAATAAGAATTTACGTTAGCGACGCACCGAGGCAAATTGATGTCGAGGAACGTGGGTACACCGACAGTAGCTCTACAACCTCCTGATTCCCATGACATTCCGTTTTTAAAGCCTGTGCTCGCGACGCTGCCGGGATCTGTACAAGGGTAACAAACGGGGTCGTAGGGCCCCGGAAAAAAGAAGGAGGTATGCCCATGAAACGGCAACCTGATCGATTAGTTGGCCTCGTGCTCGTGCTACTGCTGGCGACAGCGACGCTCGCGTTCGCAGGAGGAAGGACAGAGACCGTGGCGACCGATAGCGACGTCATAGCTGTCGAATACTGGAACGAGAGCAACTTTAACGGTATTCTCGACGCCAATCACCCGCAGTCCGTGGCGTTCGCTGAACAGTTCGGTATTGTCTGGGAATCACCCATGGTCCCATGGAACGGTGGTACGGACTACCTGCAGCAGTTGCGGCTGCGTATTGCTGCTGGCGATCTGCCGGATGTGTTCATGCCCTGGGGCGGTATTGAGCAGGAGCTTATCGACAACGGAGCCGTGGCAGACCTGACCGACCTGGTTCGTGAAGAGATGCCGGTGTTCTACAGCAACGTCGCACCAGAGATCTGGAACTTTGTCCGGTCCCTGAGCCCCGATGGTGAATCCATTTACGTCCTGCCGTCAGTACAGTTCGTACCGCTCGGCGGAATGATTCGCGGTGACTGGCTTGATCGCCTCGGGCTTGATGTACCGACTACCGTAGACGAATACGTAGAGGTTCTCAGAGCCTTCCGTGACCAGGATGCAAACGGCGACGGTAACCCGAACAATGAGATTCCAACCTCGGGACGTGAAGGTGGCCGCTGGATGGATCACCTGTTTGCGCCATTCGGAATCGCGATGCTTGAGGGTTTCCCGCAGTGGGACATTTACGACGGAGAGCTTCAGTACAGCGCCGTTCAGCCTGCGATGCGTTCAGCGATCGAGTGGATTCGTGGACTCTACGCCGAAGGTCTGCTTGACCCTGAGACATTTATAAACACCAACCAGGTCTGGATGGGAAAGATTACCGGAGACCTGATCGGTTCCTGGTATCACCTTACGGCGAACGCAGGCGGTCGTTTTACTGTACTTTATAACTCGGGTGTTACCGACGTTCGCATCGATCATCTGCCGATGCTTCAGCACCCGGACTACGACGGCTTCTATACGATCACCGAGTATCGCAGGCCCGGCTACGTGTTCGGTGCTCACATGAGCGAAGAGGCGATACGGCGGACAATGCGGGCGCTTGAGTTTCTTAATGATCCTGCCAATATCGAGGAGCGGTTGACAGGCTATGAAGGCGTCAACTTTCTGATCGAAAACGGGGAAACAGTTCGTATTTCGGTTTCAGATTTTCTTGCGCTTGGTACCGGCTACCGTACCTCCGTCGGCGCTCAGCTTTACTCGAGTCCGGAAACGGTGATAGGGCAGAACGAGTTTAACCTGAGTCTTCTGAGCGGTCCCGACGATACACCTGGGTATCCGGCCACGAGAAACGCAATCAGACTAGTCGATGAGTGGTCACAGGATACTGTACGCGTTATCGCCGGGCAGTTCATCCCACCCTCGATCTACGAAGGCTATCCGGATATCCGGACGCATAGACTCTTCCAGGAGTACGTCGCACGCATCGTTGTCGGCGACTGGGGAATGGAACGGTTTGACGAGTTCGTCGAACGCTGGTATGCCAGCGGTGGTCGGGAAGTAACCGAACGCGCACAGGCAGTGTTCGCGGAAAGCCAATAGTGAGTTCACTTAGTTTATTTAAAACGTCAGTGTGGCCCGGCTTATGCCGGGCTTTTTTGTTTCAGGTGTGATGTTGATTTCAGCTACCGATCGGTCGGGAGCCGCTTACGCAGGAGACCCTCATACGCGTATACGGGCAAAAATACGGCATGAGTCTCTCGGCGATGCGCGCGAAGCGACAAATTCGCGACTCCTGCGGGGATGTCACTTTTTGACACCCACAAATTGTCACCATTTGTACACAAGGTAGACAACTCGACGTTGCGCTGCGGCAAGACCCGTGTAATAAGAATTCACGTCAGTGACAGATGGAGGACAATTGATGTCGACGAATGTGGGTACACCGACTGTAGCGCTACAACCGGTTCGCACCAGGCGACCCAGAAAAAAACGCAGCACGACGATGCGCAAGCATCGCATGCTCTATTTTATGGTTATTCCGGGACTCGTGTGCTTCGTTCTGTTCCGGGCGATCCCCATGGGAGGCATTCTTATCGCCTTCCAGGA
>SKKC01000340.1 GCA_007121695.1 Spirochaetales bacterium
CTGAGCGTGAACTTTCGAAGCTCGACAGGGTTTGGCAAGAACTTCACGAACGCCGGAGACAACGAGTGGGGTGGCAAGATTCTCGAGGACCAGCTCGACGCCGTGGAGTGGGCTATCGCGCAGGGTATTGCCGATCGTGACCGCGTTGGCATAACCGGCGGAAGCTTCGGCGGGTACTCTACGCTCGCCGGGCTCGCCTTTTATCCGGATGTCTACGCCTGCGGGGTTGATATCGTCGGGCCGTCGAATCTGAAAACGCTTCTCGAGTCGGTCCCGGAATACTGGAAACCCATGCTCAACATGCTCAAGACCCGTGTGGGCGACCACGAAACCGAATCCGGCCGAGAACTCCTTGAACGGCACAGCCCGCTGAGCCGTGCGGCCAGTATTCGCAGACCGCTTCTGATCGGGCAGGGTGCAAACGATCCCAGGGTAAAGCAGTCGGAGTCAGACCAGATTGTGTCGGCCATGCAGGAGAAAGGCATACCCGTCGTGTACGTCCTGTACCCGGACGAGGGACACGGATTCGCACGTCCCGAGAACCGGCTGTCGTTCTTCGCAGTAAGCGAAGCCTTCTTTGCAGCGTACCTCGGCGGGCGCGTGGAGCCGATCGGGAGCGACTTCACCGACTCAAGCCTCCAGGTGCTCGCTGGAGCAGATCAGGTTCCGGGGCTGGCCGCGGCGCTGGGCTGACAGAGGGAAAAGACGCCCACTCGTCACCGCCCGGTCGGCCCGTCGTAGGCGTTTACCCCAAGCTGGCGCAGGAGCTGTGCGTGCGAGCGCACGTGTTCAAGGCGCTCGGGCGAATCACGTTTGCTTTGCCCCGAGGCTGTGTGCCAGAGATTTGATGCAAGAGCCGCGGTTCTCGGATACGCCATGTATTCGGCCTGTTTGCCATAGCGTATGCGCTCGGTCCAGAGATTGCCCTGCGCGCCAAGCACCGCGCCTTGAGTTCCGGGTTCGAACCTGCAGGTATCTGCTACCGTACACACCCCAAGCCATCCCGGTTCGTCCTCGGAGTCCGCGTGTTTATGGTCAAAGTAACACGCGTGCTTCGTGGGGCATACAACGACCTCGTGTCCCGCCGCGATCGCTCGTTCCCGATACGAGATGTCTCGCCAGCACATGACCGTCACGGGTTCGGTGAGCCCTCCGTCAAGAATTTCATCCCACCCGATGGCGCGCCGGCCATTGGCCCGTATCGCTCGTACCGCAGTGTCCATAATGTGTCCGTGCAGATGACCGGCATCGTCTGCCCCGAGTGCGCGGAGTTGTGACTGGCATGCCGCACATTCCTGCCAGCGGACCGTCGGGCATTCATCACCCCCGACATGAATGTAGGGACCGCGAAAGAGATCGCACAGTTCGTTGAACACGGTGCGCACGAACTCGTGAACCACGGCGCTGCCCGCGCAGAGTACGTCTTCGAAGATGCCCCATCTCGTCGGTACCGGAAGGGCTTCTGCCCGGCAGCTGAGCTCCGGCATCGCGTGGATTGCAGCGCGGGTGTGCCCGGGAATATCGATCTCTGGTACTACGATCATGCCCCGACGGGCCGCGTGATCGACCACGTCCAGAATTTCCGAACGCGAGTAGAAACCTCCGTAGGTTCCGAAATGCGTTGTTCCATCGTCTCTCCACGCGCCGCGTTCATTCAGCTGTGGATACGCCTCCGACGGAACTCGCCAGCCCTGGTCGTCGGTCAGGTGCCAGTGAAACACACTCATGCCGTGGAGCGCCGCGAGGTCTATATGGCGTTTCACGAAACCCGGTCGAAAAAAGTGGCGCGCGCAGTCGAGCATTACACCTCGCCACGCGTAACGGGGTCGCCCGGACGCCGTAGCCGGGCGAAGGCGAACGGGTCCCGCACGTTCATGTGCTCGCTCGAGTGCGAGTACCTGGGTCAGATACGCGATCGCGCGCATCGCGCCGCGAAAACCCGTCGCGTGAATGCGAATGTGTGCGCGGGATTCGGTTTTGCCGCAGTCGAGACTCCAGGTTTCATCATCTGTTCTGAACTCTCTGAGCGCCGCGTCTGAACACGGGTTGCCCGAAACGCTAATCGTGATATCCGCCGCCTCGGGCGCTGCTGCTACAGAGCATGGCAGGGGGAGGAATGTCGACACTAGCGATGCCGCAGCTTCCGGGCAGACGCCTGGTCCATGAATCGCGAACGCCTGCGGTATGAGCACAGTCTCCGCGGTCTCGTGAACGGTCAACGTGTCGGGTGTTGGAACTGTTTGCGCCCAGCTGCTTGTGTTGTGTGCCATAGATGGCTACACAGGCTATCGGAGCGGGAAGCGGGATTCAAGTTCGGTTTTCTGTTGACATAGTGAACACGTAGTGTTACATATAGGTTTGTAGGAGTTACAACTAACCGAATGACTGAGTTAAATCGGCATCGATACGAAAACGCTGTGCGTGTTCTCGAGGCTCTCTGGCGACATCGCGCCATGAGTCGTGCTGATTTGGCTCGAAACCTTCGACTCGATCGTTCAACGACCGGCTCAATTATTGATTTTTTTCTGAATGCTGGTCTTGTGTCGGAAACACACGCTGATCCGAAAGCCGTTTACAGCCGACAGGGCGGACGACCTCCCTTACTGGTGGAGCTGAAGACAGATCGTTTTCATTCCATGGGTGTTGAACTGAAGCCGAACTCAGCGACCGTTTTGGTGACGGATCTGGGCGGGATTGTCGTATGCGAAAAGTCGTTCCACCTTGGCACAAGCGTCGAGACAAGGGCAGCGGCACTCGCGGGCCACATGCGAGAGCTATACCGTGAAGCGGTGTCCCCGACAGGCGAGACGGACATGACCTGTGTCACTTCGATTGGTGTTGGAGTCAGCGGTATTGTGTCTCCCGACGCACAGTCCATCGAGTTTAGTCGTGAGCTAGGAATACAGAAATCGGTGCCTTTTGGCACATTACTTCAGGGTTACATGGATGTTCCTGTCTGGCTGTTCGCTGACGCGGACGCATGCGCACTTGCCGAGCTTGAGTATGGCGATAGGCGCGTCGACGACCTGTTGTTTGTTCTCGCGAAGCTGGATCCACCGACATTTCGTGCCGGGCTCGGTATTGTGCTGGACCGCAACCTCAGAACGTCGCATTCAGGGGTCGGACGTGAGTTTCGTTCGCCGTTCGTTTTGCCGGAGTCGCGGGAACAGTTCAAGGTTGCCGACGACTTTGCATCCGGATCCACCGATGCGGGGGACGCGAGGATACGATACTCTGACGAACTTGCTGTATCGATCGCATTTCTTGTACACGCGCTCGATTTGCGTAATGTCGTTCTTGGAGGGGATCTCGGAGGCGAGGAGTTCGAGCTCGTCTCGGAGCGGATTGGTCAACATGTGCGAACGGATACGGTTCGGGCGGATCATCAACCGCTCGAGTTGTGGCCATCCAGCAGCACCCATAGTCCAGTTGCCCATGGTGCCTCTGCCGGGGCGCTGCGCGAGTTGTTTTTTGCCAGACGGTTTCCTATTCCAGGAACCGCGATCCGGGAAACGGTGAGGCAGCCATGAAGGACGCAGGTTTCCGCAACGGTCTGGAGATATTCGCTGGAGACGGTACGGAAACGCACGAGGTATATCGATCGGCACGCGCAACCCGTTCAGACGAGACGCTCGCCGAATTGCACTCGCGACTATCGGGGAAACGGGTGGCAGTACTGACCCATCCGGCGGCGGTCGACGCAGATCTGACACATAGCGTCGAACGACTCCTGCGATGGAACGAGTCACGTCCGGTTTCTCAGCGTTTCAGCGTCACGGCCTTATTCGGTCCTCAACACGGGTTTGCCGGAGAGCGCCAGGACAACATGATCGAGAGCGACGATGCGCACGACGGAAAACTCGGCCTTCCGGTTTTCAGTCTGTACGGGGATACTCGACGCATCACCCGAAAAATGGCCGAACACTTCGATGTTCTTCTATATGATCTTCAGGATGTCGGAGTTCGTGTATACACGTTTCTCACAACACTTGCCTATGTTCTCACCGATTTTCATGACTGGAACGATAAGGAACTTGTTGTACTCGATCGTCCGGTTCCGACTGGAAGAGCCGTAGAAGGGCTGGTGCTTGAATCGGGATGGGAAAGCTTTGTGGGCTGTGCTCCCATTCCGCTGCAGCACGGGCTGACAGTCGGCGAATTTGCCCTGTGGTATGTTGCTTCGCAGAAACTTGATACTGCGCTCTCTGTCGTCCCCATGAAGGCATGGACGCCTGATACAGACAATTGCTGGCCTGTTGAGCGGGTCTGGATTCCACCGAGCCCGAATATGCCGGGAGTTCACACGGCTCGCGCGTATCCAGGTACCGTCATGCTCGAAGGCACCACGATCTCTGAAGCGAGAGGCACGACCCGACCACTTTCCATGTTCGGCCATCCAGATATTGACTGGACACGAGTTATCGGATACATGCGTGGTTTCGCGCCGCCGGTGTTTGAAGGCTTCGCGCTTCGACCGATTGTGTTTGAGCCGACCTTTCACAAACATGCTCATAGAGCGACTCCCGGGTTCGATATGGTGGTCGAGAAGACGCATTTTCGTGCCGCACGCTTTCGACCCGTGCGTTTTTTTGCGGCCCTCTTTCGTGCGGTTGTACACATACATCCGGATCTGCAGCTCTGGATCGCCCCCCCCTACGAATACGAGCACGAGCGTTTGCCCATAGATGTAATCTGCGGCGGCACGTCGTTCCGTACGTGGGTTGAGTCAGATGAGTCGTTTCAGGTTCTGGATGAGAAAATGCGCACTGAAGAGTCACAGTGGATTCGCGCGAGCGCTGCTGCGAAGATCTATGGAGAGGCTTCATGAGTCAGGTTCACGTGTATGGTTCGATGGACAGCATTACCTGGGCGCGGCGATTGTTTGTAGATCTGCCAGGAACTGAGCTTTCAGCCGATGATATTCGAATACTCTCGCATCCGGCTGTCGGAGGTGTCGTGCTGTTTGCCCGGAACACGTGTACAGCCAGACAGACCGCCGATCTTTGCATGAGTATCCGAAACGTGCGCCAGGATCTTGTAATTTCGGTTGATCAGGAAGGCGGACGCGTTCAGAGGCTGCGTGACGGCGTCAGTGTGCTTCCGCCCGCACAGTCGTACAGACCACTATATGAACAGCTTCCCGATTTTGCGATCGCGTGTGCTCGCTCTATCGGTTTGCTCATGGCGACCGAGCTTCGCGGTGTGGGCATTGACTTCAGCTTTGCCCCTGTGCTCGACATAGACTATGGATGCAACAACGTAGTCGCCGATAGATCCTTCGGGACAGATCCCGAAATGGTCAGCGCTCTCGCCGGCGCGTGGATTCACGGTGTTCATTCGGCGGGAATGGCTTGTGTCGGTAAGCACTTTCCTGGCCACGGTCACGTATCGGCGGACTCTCATTTTGCTCTTCCGCGTGACCACCGAACTCTCGAAGAGATCGAGCACACATGCCTGCATCCGTTTCGCGAGCTCGCGTCTCAACTCGAAGCCGTTATGCCGGCTCATGTAATCTATGAGGCATACGACGACCAACCAGCCGGTTTTTCGGAACTCTGGCACGCATATCTCCGAACGAATCTCTCGTTTGGAGGCATTGTAATCAGCGACGATCTTGCTATGGCAGGCGCAGCCGTCGCAGGTGATATGACGGCCCGGGCTGTACAGGCTCTTGGTGCCGGGTGTGACATAGCACTCGTCTGTAATGACCGGGAAGGCCTGTGTTCACTCCTGGATGACATAGAGAAAATCGCGGACTCGTGTGTCGATGTTCCCGAAACGGACCACCTTAATGCCCTCCGACGCTCCGAACGCATAACTCGGGTGAATTCGAAGGAAATCGATCGTGCACAACACATAGCTGCCCTTCTCGTGGAAGAGCAGTACCAACAGTTACTCGAATATGGACGCCCCATGTCATGGGACAAACAACAACTACCGCAAGGTAACTAGGGAGGTTCGCTATGCGAACTATCACACGTACGATGGTACGAAGTCTCGTTTTCCTGCTGGTCATGACCGTGCTCATGGCAGCTGGTCAGCGTGAGCAGGTCGCCGAGGAGAGCAATGAGATCACGGTGTGGATCATGCAGCCGGGTTCAGCAACCCTGCAGACCATGCTCGAACGATTCACGGAGGAGTTCGAGGCCGAGTACAACGCTTCAGTCAATCTGGTGTTTCAGCCGTGGGGTACTGCTCACGACGCATTCACCACCGCGATCGCTACCGGGGATGTTCCCGATGTAGCCGAAATGGGAACGACCTGGACGCCCGAGTTTGGAGCCATTGGTGCATTTGCTCCGCAGGAAATAGATGACATATCACAGTTCATCGAGGCGGTTCTGGAAAGTGGTGCTCCAGAAGGAACTCCGCTGGGAGTACCATGGTATGCTGGTGCACGCGCGCTTATCTATAACAGGACTGTCTTCGAAGAGCTTGGTCTTTCTGCGCCCGAGACCTGGGAAGACCTGATCGAGGTCGGACAGGTAATTCGGGCGGAAACGGACATGTACGCGTTCAGCGTAGTAGGTGCTGGAGCGAACCACTTTGTCCTTCCGAAAGTCTGGCAGGCAGGTGGTGAGATCGCAGTTCAACACGGCGATGGTAGCTGGGAAGCAACCATTAACAGCCCCGAAGGTGTTGCTGCATTCGAGTTCTATGTTTCCATGTTCACCGAGTTCGGCTTCGCGCCCTCAGGTGCGCTGAACTGGACTGTGGCAGATGCCCAGACCGCATTCAGGAATGGCGATCTCGCAATGTTTCTCGGGCTTGGACCGAATTACGGTGTTGTTACACGAGATAACGACGCATTTGAAACTGGCGTAGCGCTCATGCCCGCTGGACCTTCAGGTAGTCGTGATACCTTTGCCGGTGGCAGCCACCTCGTGCGATTTGCCGGAAGCCGGAACCCGGAGCTTGCACAGGCATATATCGATTTCCTCGTCCAGGACGAGCGCATCGCCGAGTTTGCGAGCGAGGTCGGGTTTTTCCCCGGAACAGTCGAAGGTATCGAGGCCATGGAACTGAATGAGGTTCAGACCGTGTTCGCAGAAATGTTGCTCAATCACAGCCGAAGCTATCCGCCAAATGCGGCATGGGGTCGGTTCGAGGGGGCTCAGCTCTTTACCTCCGCCGTGCAGCGAATGATGCAGGGAAGTGTAGACGCTCAGACAGCGTTGAACGAGGTTGCGCGAGAAATGAACCAGGGTTTCGCCCAGTAACCCCCACACACATTCATGCCGGAGGGCTTATACAGCCCTCCGGCGTTTCAGGTACCCGTATGAGCGAGATAGAAATTACAACGCCATTGTACGTACGACGTCGGCTTCAAGGACGAAGGCTGTTCGAAGCTCGCATACTGCCAGCGCTGTTTCTCCTACCCGCCGGAATTTTCGTGTTCGGCCTGACTGTCTGGCCGGTGTTTCGTGCGTTTCAGCTTTCGTTTACCGATGCGAATCTCGCAATGTTCACAACGGGCGTTGTGAACTACGTAGGGCTTGATCAGTACATATCGGTATTTACGAGTTCGTTTTTTCGTAGCGTTATTCTTCGAACGGCCCTGTTCGGTATAGCGTGTGTTGCATTGACAATGACAGTCGGTATATCCGTGTCGCTTCTTTTGAACCGGGATTTTAAAGGCCGCACGATACTCGCGATACTGGTCATTCTGCCCTGGGCGGTACCCCGTGTCGCTGCAGCCATAGTCTGGCAATGGATATTTCACGACCAGTTCGGTCTCATGAACTGGCTGTTGTATAGCGCTGGTTTCGAAAGCTTTCGTGGTTTCGCCTGGTTCAACCAGTCGATTATCGCGTTTACCGCGATTGCTGTGGTAATTGTCTGGCAAAGCTTTCCATTCATCGCGGTTTCAATGCTCGCGGGTCTTCAGTCGATTCCGGGTGAAATACACGATGCCGCAATGATAGATGGTGCGAGCGCATGGCAGCGCATCATGAACATCACGCTCCCAATGCTGAAGTCGCTTGTTCTGGTGCTTACTGTAATTTCAACCATATGGGCATTCAAGATTTTCGATCAGGTCTTTGTAATGAC
>SKKC01000257.1 GCA_007121695.1 Spirochaetales bacterium
CACCGTCCTGAAAAAGTCTTTCATGGTATTCTTCGATAACACGTGATTCTCGCTGTTCATGGCAACAGGAATCATTGCACTGGCGGCCCTGTCACTTCCCCTCGCGTTTCTGATACCTGGCCCCATGGGAGTCCTGATCTGGATGCAGACGGGTTTCAAGCTTCGTCTCATGAAATACGACTATCTCGAAGAGAACCCGGATGCCAAACGCTCGGCCATACCCTGGGACGAGCTCCTGTACGACGAGCGCGAACGGGTGGGAACTCGGACCCTGCGAGGCATGATCTTTCCCTGGAAGGAGTAGCGACTGTCCGCCACCCTGGTGTCACGATGACCCGGAGATCAGATCGTTTCCCAGCACTGGCCGTATCGCCCGGCTAATGTAGATCAGCGGGGTATCGAGTATCGCGACCACGCCCTTCAGGACATAGGTTGTCAGGAGAATTTCCAGAAACACACGGAAGGGAAAAACACCTGCGAAGGCAATAGTCGTGAACACGAGCGAATCAATTGCCTGACTCACAATAGTACTGAGATTGTTTCGTATCCAGAGTTTGTCGGGAATCCGGCGTTTCCAGAAATCGAATGCCCATACGTCATGCAGCTGTGCGATCACATACGCGGACAGGCTTGCGACAGTTATACGCGGGAGAAGCGAAAATATGGCCTGCAGGGAACCACTCATTGCGTCGTCAGGGGCCGGGGTAAACAGTATCGCCAGGCTCATGAGCGCGGTGGCCGAGACGATCGCTCCGAAACCGATCCAGACCGAGCGCCGCGCGAGTTTTGAGCCAAACCGTTCATTCAGAATGTCGGTGGCCAGAAACGACGTCGCGTACACTATGTTCCCGAGCGTTGCGGTCATACCGAACAGTTCTATGGTTTTCGTGACCTGAATGTTCGCGATTATTCCCGAAACGGCAATCCAGGCAATAAGACCGACAGCGCCGAACACCTTATAGGCAACAAGAATCAGGGAGAAGTTCAGAGCCAGCATTCCGAACCACAGTAGTTCATTACTCATAGTGGATCGAAACCTATGTGCTGCAGGCACCTGTGTCAACACTGGCATGGCCCTGCTCTGCCTCTGCACAGACACCCATGCTTCTGATACCCTGTACCCGGGAGGAACTCAGTGTCTAAAATAATACTTGTATCAAACCGCCTCAGCGTATCCGCGCAGCGCACATCCGACGGCTTTTCGTATAATCCCAGCGTCGGAGGCCTCGCGACCGGTTTGAGTTCGTTTTTCTCGAGGTCGGACAGCTTGTGGGTCGGATGGAGCGGACTCGCCGACGATACGCTTACTCCGGAAGAACGGGAAGAGGTCACCAGCACCCTGAAAAACGAGCACAAAAGCATTGCAGTATCGCTGACCAGCCACGATCTTGATACGTTTTATTATGGTTTCTGCAACAAGGCGATCTGGCCGCTTTTTCACTACTTTCCTACCTACGTTGACTACGATCCGGTGCTCTGGAAGTCATACGAGCATGTAAACAGGAAGTTCTTCAACGAACTTCGCTCGGTCATCGAGCCTGAAGACTATGTATGGGTGCACGATTATCAGCTGATGCTGCTGCCTGGCCTCATTCGTGAAGAATTCCCGCATACTCGCATTGGTTTTTTTCTGCATATTCCGTTTCCGAGTTACGAACTGTTTCGACTCCTTCCCTGGCGCAGCGATATTCTGAATGGTTTGCTCGGCTCGGATCTCATAGGATTTCACACCTACGATTACGCACGACATTTTCTCTCGAGCGTCCGGAGACTGCTCGGCATGGATAACAATCTCGGAACGATACAGGGACCGAACCGTATGACCAAGGTCGATGTATTTCCCATGGGAATAGATTACGAGAAATACGCCTCGTCCAGCGAAATCCCTGAAGTACAGAAAGAGATAGAACAGATACGAAGTTCTGCGCGTGGTCGCCGAGTGATTTTCAGTGTCGACCGCCTCGACTATTCAAAGGGAATCCCGAACCGTATACAGGCGTATCAGCGTTTTCTGGAACGGTACAAGGAGTACCACGGGAAAGTCGAACTGATCATGATTGTAGCGCCGTCGCGAACCGAAGTAGAGCGTTACAAGGAACTGAAACGGGAGCTCGATGAACTGGTGAGCACCATCAACAGCACCTATGGAACCATCGACTGGACTCCCATTCTGTACTTCTATCGCACCTTCCCCTTCCAGCAGCTTACGGCCATTTATCGCGTCGCCGAGGTACTCCTGGTGACTCCCGTTCGCGACGGTATGAACCTTATCGCAAAGGAGTACGTGGCAGCGCGATCCGATTATCGCGGAACGGTAGTGCTGTCGGAAACGGCCGGCGCCGCTCGCGAAATGAGCGAGAGTCTTATCGTAAATCCGAGCGACATGGATGGTATCGCCGAAGCGATACGTACCGCCCTCGAACTGACTCCGGAACAGCAGGAACAGAACAACACGCGAATTCATCGTCGACTGTCCCGGTACGATGTGCAGTTCTGGGCGCACGATTTCATGGACAAGCTCGAACACGCGGGACAGAGCCGGGCGAGCCTCGATAACCGCCGTCTCCGCGGCGAAAAGCGATCCGAACTCGTACGCGACTATCGGAATGCACGGCGACGACTGCTGTTCCTGAACTACGACGGAACCCTCGTGGAACTCGGAAGCGAACAGGCCAAGGGGAAACCGGATGCGGATCTTCTGAACACAATCGAGCGCCTTGCCTCGGATCAGAGAAACGAAGTCGTTATTGTGTCGAGTCGCAGCAAGGACGAGCTTGATTCGTGGCTGGGTCACCTCGATGTGGGGCTCGTCGCAGGGTATGGTGTGTGGATCAAAGCTCGTAACGGCGACTGGGACCTGATAGAGCAACTGAACAACGACTGGATGGACAGCATCCGGCCTATCCTCGAACGCTACGCCGACCGCACGCCCGGTTCACGTATCGAAGAGTCAGAGTACAGTCTGGCATGGTCCTACAGAAAGGCGGAACCCGAACTCGGCTCGGTCAGGGTAAGCGAACTTCGCGACGCACTTCTGAGCCTCACGGGAAACCTGAATCTCGCCGTCATTGAAGGTCACAGAATCCTTGAGGTCAAGAACGGAGATATAAGTAAAGGGCGTGCCGCGCTTCGGTGGCTCCATCAGGACGACTGGGACTACATTCTTGCGATCGGGGACGACTGGACCGACGAAGAACTCTTTGCGGTACTGCCGCCGGAAAGCTGGTCGATCAAGGTCGGTATAGACATGTCCCGTGCTCACTGGTTCCTGAAAAACGAGCAACACGTTCGAAAGCTGCTGAGCGAACTGGAGTAGACCTTTACTGATACCGTTCGATGATGCGCCTGAGCCCGTTGAGCGTAAGCCACTGGTCGACCGCCACGAATTCGGTGACCAGCGGCGCCACAATATCGGCAAGACCTCCGGTCGCGAGCGCCTTCACGTCACACTGCAGGTAGTCCCGATACCGGCGCATCATTCCTTCTACCAGTGATGCGTACCCGAATACTATGCCGGACTGTATCGCTGTTACCGTGTTGGTACCAAAGGGTTCCGGTGGTGCGGCAAGCTCGATCTGCGGAAGCTGCGCGGTACCTTCACTCAGGGCGAGCGACGCTTTCATGAGACCGGGCGCTATGCTTGCACCACGAATCCGTCCGTCGGCGTCGACGACGGTAACTGAAAGCGCCGTGCCGAAATCGAATACCGCGCAGGCAGTTCCCTGAACGTAGTCCTGCGAGGATACGGCGTTCGCGATAAGGTCAGCACCAATCTCCTTCCTGTTGTCAATGGCTATTTTGAGCCACGGAACCGAGTCCGCTGTCACGATATGCACGTCGGCGTCGAACAGCGCCTTCATGGCCCGAACCAGAGGGGACAGGACTGGCGGTACAACGCAGCCGACTACGATGGCGCGTACCTGAGCAGCCTCGAGATCAGAGTCACGCAACAGCCCCGCGAGGACCACGCGAAGCTCGTCTGCGGTTCGCAGCGGCAGCGTCGACAGTCGCCAGTGGGCAGTAATTGTCCGGGAGTCGTCATAGACGCCCAGTACGATGTTCGAGTTACCAACATCCACAGTCAGTATCATGTGTCCCTTCCTCCGCGGCTGGCAGCCTTGCTTGTAAGCATCGCACACGCACGATATGCTTTTGCCCGGGTATGGATGAAACGCCTGTCGTTACCAAACAGCTTCGTGGGTCAGACGCCTACTATCATGTCACCTGGTCTCCAGTCGTTCGAGCCGTGCGCCAGGATATTATCCGTGTTGTGCCCGCCGTGTCAGGTCTTTTCGAACTGTTCGTCCTTGATACCGGAAAAACCCTGAATCCCGTACGCACGAGCGGAGCGTGGTACGGAGGCCTCAGAAGCACGATACGCGAGTTATGCGATCCTCAGACCTGTCGCGACAAACGTATTCGAAGCTACCTCGCCAGACACAGACTGTATTACCGGTTCAGTACGTGTGCGTCTCACGAAGACATGCAGGACGTGCTCGCGTGCATTGCCGCAATACGCCCACGGTCCGTACGGGAAGCAACGCCGTCTGCCCGGTACGAAGGACTGTTTCTCCGCGAATCTGCTCAGGGTGGCATGATCCGTATCGATTAGGCGGCACTCCCGTCAAGTCCCAGATCCGCTGCGATGTTTCTCATTCCCTGTATCGTGTGTGCGATCACGTCGGGAAGTTCCATGCCGAGCATCGCCGCTCCACCTTCGATTACTTCCCTGTTCGCACCCGCGGCAAAACTTTTTTCCTTCCACTTCTTTTTTACCGACTTCGGCGTCAGGTCATGAAGACTCCGCGACGGACGAACAAGGGCCGTTGCGGTCACCAGTCCGGTAAGCTCATCTATGGTGTACAGTACTTTTTCCATTCGTTCGACTGGCTGTACATCCGTACACATGCCCCACGCGTGGCTCATGACGGCATGAATGTAATCCTCAGGCCAGTGCAACTCTTCAAGCCATTGCCTGGTGTACACGCAATGCTGTTCAGGGTGTTCCTCCCAGTCCAGATCGTGTACAAGGCCTATGATCCCCCACTTTTCGACGTCCTCACCAGACTCCGCCGCGAAATGCCTCATGACAGCCTCCACCGATAGACAATGCCGCCGAAGGTTCTCGTCGTGTATGTGTGTCTGCATGAGCTCAAGCGCCTCGGCGCGATCCGGTATGTGTGAGTCACTCACGTGCAACCTCCTCGAATACTCCTCGCTCCCTGTTTTTCTTCACGAAGAGCGCGTTATAAATTCTTCCATGCATGCAAATGTACACTCCAGCGGGCAGAAACTGCGCTGCTGAAACAGCCGAACCAAGATTGAACAGCGCGTCGCTTCCGGTAACCGCATACGGCACCATCGCACCAGTCAGCACGATGGTTTTATTCATGCCTGCATCGGCAATAACACGTGCAGTTTCCACCATGGTATCGGTGCCGTGAGTTATTACGATACGGTCTTCGATCGACGCGATGCACGCATCCCTGACCGCATAGCGATCCTCGTCTCCCATCTGCAGACTGTCAAGCAGTCGACAGATTTCAAGAACGACGGGAACGGTACAGCGGACCGACTCCAGTATCGCCGGCAAATGGGTACGGCTGAGCGTCAGTTCGCCTTTCAGCGAGTCGTAGGCCTTGTCGAAGGTACCACCGGTAATGATCAGACGCAATGCTTCGCTCATTCCGACGCGCCCTATTCCATCTCGAAGTTGAAAAAGTTAATGACCAGCCGCTGGAACGGCACCACGTGTCGGATCTCGGCTCTGTGAACCATCTCCAGCACCTGATCGTGAGTATGAGGAGGATCGGCCTCAGAAGCTCGGTCGAGGTTCCAGATGAAGACCTTACCGGGTCTGTTCGCGTTCTGCATACGTTTGGTATACATCGCAAACATGCGTGTATACCAGGATTCGCTGAACGGCGAATCGGTTTCAGATATGCCAACGTAGGAAGCAAGTCCTGACTCGAAGGCAACACCGAGACGATCCGGATCGACGGTCATGAACTCGCTGAGAAGGCGATCCTTAACGGAACGTTTCATTGCAACTACGGTATCGGGCTCGACTGCAAAATACGGCAGAATAGATCCAGTCCTTGCAAACAGAAATACAATAGACTCAAAGAACTGAAGCGACAGATTCAGGGGAATCCTGTCGGCTCCGTCGAACTCCTGAATAACCTGCTCGGCGTAGTCACAGAGAAATCCACCGAATGATTCTGCAAAATCCTCTTGGTGATTCATTGTGTTCAAAGTAGCACTGCCGGCAGGTCATCGTACAGTCATGGGAATGTATTACCTCTGCCTGATACGCAGGACCATGCCACGCAGGCCCCGGCTCCGGCTTCGCCGTACGACCGATGCCCAGGGCTGGCGCTCGAAACGACTCACTTCGCCCGAATGTCCGGCAACAAGCAGAACACAATCCCGCTCACCGAGCAGCCGACACAGCTCGTCAATTTCACCGCGCTGTCCGGGGGTTATGGCTGCATCGAGCACAAGAATCAACGCGGATCGATCGGGCATACACGCGTGCAGCGTCTGGACGCTTGGCGACAGAAGTGTCGACAGAGGCATGCGTGTTCGCCTGCTCCGGTTGCGCTGTAGCGTATCCACGGTTGCGAGAATCTGCAGGGAATCATCAGAGGCAACCGTACACTGCCGCGCCGTATACTTTTTTCGACACCACGCGGGAACGATTCCGACCCCGGGATTCCAGATAACAAGATGACGGTCCGCTTCGAGAGAGTCGATCAGCTTCAGGGCCATGCCGGTCTGAAACGACGGGGTTTCAAACTCGCCCAATCCCCAGTACGGCTGCGCGGCGAGCTGTACCTGTTCGAGATTATGATTCACGGAACTGCCGCGTCGATAGGATGCCTGTCCATCGGAACCCTGCACCGAAGGTCCGTCCGGCGCAGGCC
Source organism: Spirochaetales bacterium (assembly GCA_007121695.1). Taxonomy (GTDB): domain Bacteria; phylum Spirochaetota; class Spirochaetia; order DSM-27196; family SKKC01; genus SKKC01. The sequence goes on from SKKC01000257.1 coordinate 6,927, forward strand.
TTGCCAGAAAAACCGCATGACCTGCGTGGTTAATCCGATGCAGGTCTGAAACACCAATGTCGTGGAGCATTCGCTCGGTCTCGTCGGCGAGGGGCTGCACCAGTACGGACACGAAAACCCCCGTGCTGCGACACGAGGCAAGCGCGTGCGACAGCAGCGCACGCCGCACCGGTTCGCCCGCCTTCGCAGGCACGTTCGAGAGGACAAGATCGTGTTCCGGGTAAGCGCAGCCTGCAGCCCCGGCCGGACGGCAGAACGCGTCTGCCTGGCACGGCAGTCCGTTTTCGGCTGCGTTTCGCGCTGCAAAACGAACCGCCAGAGCGTCTCGATCCTCGAGGACCAGCCGTTGCGCCGAATACTCACTCGCCGCGACTATCCCGAGCACGCCAACGCCGCAGCCGATGTCATACACTGACGAAACCGGCCCCGGGTTCTGTGTCTGAAGCTCGGCCAGAAGGAGCCTGCTCCCGGTATCGATTTCGTGGCTTGAGAACAGATCCTGAGAGAGCGCAAAGCGGTACTCATTCTTTCCAAACCGGAATGTCACCGTCCGGTGAACCCGGGGTTCTATATCCGCCGCAGACCACGATTCCCAGGGTGTATCGGTCATGCCCGTTCCAGAAGCGCGGTTACGAGACCCGTCAGGGCAAACGCGTCGGTGAGCGCACACATCTCCCGGATGCTGTGCATCGCGAGCATGGGAACACCGATGTCGACGGTCTCCATGCCTGTTCGTGACCAGGAGATCGGGCCGATGGTCGACCCCGTTCGCATATCGCTTCGTCCGGCAAGCATCTGCAGGGGTATACCGGCCGCTGAGGCGGCCTGTCGGGTTCGTTCCATGCTTTCTATTGTCGTTGCGTACCGATACTGGGAGTTAACCTTCAGCGCTGGACCGCCGCCGATCGTCGGTGCGTAGGCAGGATCGTATTTACCAGAGTATGAGTCGTGGAGCGCATGCGCACCATCGTTTGAGATAATAAAGCTCGCTGCTACGGCGCGGTACCAGGCGTCCGCGTCGTGCGCGGCTGACAACCTGCGAAGCACGCTGTCGAGCATGGGGCTGTCGGCTCCACTACCGGTTCGGCTTCCAATCTCTTC
>SKKC01000183.1 GCA_007121695.1 Spirochaetales bacterium
GAACAGCGCAACATCTCTCGCCTGGGTCGCCGGGTTGCAGCTTACGTAGATAATTCGCGGTGGCTTCTCGCGAAGCAAGGCCTGCACAACCGCCGGGTGAAGCCCCGCTCGCGGCGGATCGAGTATCACGAGATCGGCCCGGGGAAATCCCTCGGGACGTTCGTTGCCAAGCACGCCCTCCACCGTGCCACACAGGAAGGTACAGTTTTCGATTCCGTTCAGGTCCTTATTCGCGCGCGCGGCATCAACTGCTTCGGCAACGGTTTCGATACCGTACACGTGACTCGCGTGCGGAGCCATAAGCAACGCGATACTCCCGGCTCCGCAGTACAGATCGTACACGACCTCCGATCCGTCAAGATCGGCCCATTCACGAACAAGTGCATAGAGGCGTTCAGCCTGATCCGGATTCGTCTGAAAAAACGAGTGCGGCGAGATACGAAACTCTACACCGAGGAGTTTTTCGACAATGACCGAATCTCCGAAACGGTGTTGCATTGTTGCGTTCTGCAGGGTGTCGTTCCGGCTGGTGTTTATCCCGACGTAAAACGATGTTATCTCGGGAAATTCGGTCTGATAAAACAGATCAAACGTGTTCGAAACGTCGGGCAGTTCACTTCCGAGGACAAGAATTACCATGACGTGTCCCTGTCTGCTTGTCCGGACAATCAGAGAACGCAGCTCCCCCTGGTTTTCGACCGGATCAAAGAATACTAGCCCCTGCTCCCTGGCAAACTCCCACGTCGCGTTTCGAATGCGGTTCGACAGTTCGCTCTGAAGAAAGCACTCGTGTATGTGCAGAACCTTGTCAAAACTGCCGCGAACGTGAAATCCCAACGCATCCCGACCGTCGAACACCTGGTCCGACTCGATCTCTTCGGGTGTCAGCCATCGTTTCTGCGAAAAGCTGTAGTCCAGCCGGTTCCGATAGAAACGGTCAGCTGGCGACGGAACTACATCCGGAACGATAGGGCGTTCCACACCGGCGATGTGATCGAATACCTGTTCGACGAACTTTTTCTTGTACAGACACTGATTGCTGTACGACAGATATTGCCACTTGCACCCCCCACAGTGTTCGAAGTGTCTGCAGAACGGTTCGATACGCATGTCCGACGTCTTTACAAATTCAGTTACATGGGCAAAGGAACACCGCTTCTTTCGCTTGTGCACCTGCACGTGTACGATTTCGCCTGGAAGCACGTCTTCGACGAACACGACAGGTCTCCCATCCGGCTTCGCGACGCCGTGTCCGGTGTATTCGAGATCATCGATGTGAAGGTTTTCGAAGTGCTTGTCGCGTTTCGCCATATGTTGCCGGAGCATACGGCACTCCTGCGGGTGCAATCAAGTCGTCGGTAGCCATTCGAATGCATACAGGATATATTAGACCTTACGGCAGGCAATTTTTTCCAGAGGAGGAAAAACACTATATGAAGCGAAAAACGCTCCTGTTTTTAACAATAAGCTTACTCATTCTTTTCGTCGGTGCGTGTGCAACGGCACCCGAAGACGACGTGACGGTTCCCGAGGTAGACGACGCGGCACAGGCGGAAGCAGCCGAGTTGCGGGCCATTATCACCGAGTACAACCTTGACGAGTACGAACCAGCAGAAACGGAATCGGGCGATGCACAGTTCAGTGCGGGAACGGCGAATCTGGTAGACAACCCGGAGGCAGCCGGCGAGAACTTTCGCGCGGCAATCCAACACTTTCAGACCGTAATAGACCGCGGATTTCCGGCGCTGCTTTCAGACCGGGAAGCGGCTGCCGAGACCGCCCGCGAAGAGGCTCTCGATGCACGAGCAGACGTTGCTGCCGAAAATCTGTTTGCCCAGGCGCAGACAACGCTTCAGGAAGCAAATACACAGCGAAGCGACGGATCGTGGGAAGCCTCGTTTGCATCGTTTAATCAGGCTCTGACCCAGTTCGCCTCGGCGCGGGACACGGCTGTTGAACGCCGGGAGGCTGCACGTGCTGCGCTCGATCGCGCAACACAGCGCCTCGAAGAGTCCGAAGCCCGGGCTCGCGAACTCGAAGACGAAGTTGACACCGAATAGTCGGAAGAGGCACAGCATATGAAGACATACACAAGAATAGTAATTGGAGTCATAGCGATTCTGTTTGTATCGAGCTTCGCCTCGGCGCAGAATCTGCTTGACAACGAAGAGTTCCGGCGCGCACGGGAACTGCAGCGACAGGCGCAGGAAGCATTTGACGCCGGACGCTTCAACGAATCGATAGAATTGTCCGAAGAGGCCGAAGCAGCTGCAGAACGAGGCCAGGAAATCGCCGAGCGAACACGAGACGGCTTTCGGGCAGCAAATGCACGAACGATCGCTCGCGACCGACTCAGCCAGGCACAGTCCCTGAACATCGAGAGCGAGTTGCCCGATGTCTGGGCCGAGGCGCAGACGGCTTTCGATCGGGGCCAGGAAGAGTACGCAGACGAGGAGTTCGTCCCGGCTCGATCATCTTTTCTGTCCGTTCGCGACAGCATTATCACTGACGACGTTCTGAGCGAGCTTCGCACTATAGGCGGGTTACGCATCGAAGCAGCCGAAGCACGAAGCAATGCACGTACACGGCTGGACCGTGCGGAAGAGCTCGGTATCGCCGAAGAGTTTCCGGACATACAGCAGCAGGCGCTCGATTCCTTTGCCAGTGGTAATGACGCGTTTGACTCGGAGCAATGGGAGCAGGCACGCGATAATTTCCGGTCTGTCCTGAACCTCATTGACGCAAACATGCTCGCAGAGTTGCAGGAGCGACAGAGGGCGCGCGCAGCGGCCGATCAGGAAGCAGCTCTTCCGGAGTTCTACATAGTACGTCGAATACCGGAACGTCGGGACAGCTTCTGGCGCATTGCAGAGTACGAATTTATTTACAATAATCCCTGGGAATGGCAGCGAATATTCGAGGCCAACCGGGACCTGCTCCAGGATCCTGATAACCCGGATCTGATTCAGCCGGGAATGCGCTTCCGCATTCCGCCGCTTGACGGCGAGACCCGGTCGGGAACGTGGAACCCCGAAGACGCCCGGTAAGCACTGTTCGTACCAGGACCCCTCAACTACTGAGGGGTCTTTTTCTATCTGGAGGCCCGGGTTCGCGACAGGACGTTCAGGGCGACCCGGGCCGGAAGCGAGCTTCCCGGCTCACCGATCACGGTACTTCCGTCGAGGTTTCCCATCCACACGCCAACGGTAAAGCTCTGGTCTGCGGCGACCGCGACAATATCGGTGAACTGACTTGCAGTTCCCGTTTTGAGTATGACGCCGTCGTGATCGTGCAGAAATGAGTCCGCCGGAAATCCGAGGTGGCGATACACCGACGAGGAAAGAATATGGGTGACCTGAAGCGCGGCGCGTTCTGATATACCCCGGTAGGCCACGGACGGGGCACAGCAGGGGCTGCTCGTAAAGACAATCGGCATCACAAGTCCACCCCGGGCGAGTGCAGCGTACGCCGATACAAGCTCATCGAGGCGAGTTCTCGCCGCCCCGAGCACCGCCCCGAGGCCGGCCCGAGGCGTCTCGGAAACCACGGTCGCAAGGCCCAGATTCGTCATGTAGCGAAGAAAATCGGTCTGGCCTATCGAATCGTACAGCGCAACGGCAGGAACATTGAGCGAGGAACCAAGGGCAACGGCCGCGGTCACCGGTCCATTAAAACGGTTGTTGAAGTTGAAGGGGATAAACACTTCATCGGTTCCAAATCGAAGCGGTACGTCGTGAAGTACCGTGTCGGGCGTGTAACCGCGTTCGAAGGCCAGTGCAAACAGAAAGGGCTTGAGCGTGCTGCCCGGACTTCGAGGAACCTGCACGGCATCGATAAACGATCCGCCGTACGAACCGTCGCCAGGACGTGCGCCGATATACGCACGAACCTCGTTCGTTCTCGTATCGAGTACGATTGCCGCAGCGTCGGCGATCCGGTTTCCCTCTGTCTCGCGCAGTGCTTCTGCAAGTTCGTCGCGCACAACAGCCTGAACATCAAGATCGACACTTGTCCGGGAATCGCGCACAGGTCGAACTTGCGTAATACGATCTGCCACATGACCAAGGCCGGAACGCGCGTCTGTCACGTCGCGCAGAAAACGTTGCGAGGTTCCGGCGGACCGGCTATCCCCGACCGCCCGTTCAACCACGGTTTCGAGCGCAGAGCGACTGAACACACGCCCTGCCCTGTTGGCCGACCGGAGCGCAGCTTCGACGGCATGCCCGGACGATCTGTCAAGGGCATATCGAGAGGGATTACGAGGAATCGTGAAGAGCAGATATGCCTCCCGCGGATCGATTTCGCGAGCGGACTTGCCGAGCCAGTATCGTGACGCAGCCTCGATTCCGTCGACGAGAAACCCGAAGGGTACGCGATTCACATAGAGCGTCAGCAGTTCCCGCGGCCGCACGCGCGACCGAATACGCAGCGCATTCCACACGTCCCGCCATACAGTCCGGCCGCCTGCTCCATTGAGGCGAACCATCCTGGCGAGCTGAATTGCAATGGTAGCGCCTCCGCTGCCTGCCTCCGCACGCCCCGAACTCCGGAGTATCCGACTGGCAACGGCTACCGGATCCACGCCTGGGTGCCACAGAAAGCGCCTGTCTTCCGACGCAATTACCGCCTCGAAAACATGGTCCGGAATCGTGTCCTCCGCCAGATCGAATCGATATGTCCCCGTCCGTGTCGGGCGAGCCGCAAACTCGATTCCGTGCCGGTCGCTCAGAACAACGCCGGGATGTTCCAGACGGAACTCTTCGAGCTCCGGATACGGGGTAACTCGCGCAGCAAGAAAAAGGGCAAGAACTGCAAGCAGCGGAAACAGAAAAATACCACGCACGCACTACTCGTTCGCACGAATCTGCACCAGAACCCCTTCCGATCGGCCGAACACTTCGGGTTCATACAACAGAACCGCGTTCGCCGGGGGTGTCGGAAACACTCCGGGGGTGGTTGCCCGGGCCAGAAACTCAACTTCAATCGCACCCGGTCTCAGGTCAGGGAACATCGCATGCCACTCGTTATCAAGGATAATCCCCGAATGCGCCGAGCCGGTCTCGGCACCGACAGTCGTTTCGAGACTTGTATCAATAATATCCATACCCGACGGAATCGGAACGGCAAGACGCACCATTGATCGGCGTACACCGGTACTGATAGTCGTTCGAACCAGATAGGTGCGACCGCTCACAAGATCCTCCGGATCGACCGTATCGCCGTGAACATTCGCGTATGACTGGACCACACTCATCCCCTGATCCCATGCAGTCAGAACTTCCGAAGGAAGTTCGTACGAAAACTGCAGCCTGTACCAGAGCGGGCTTTCCACTCCCTGAAGGATAAGCGGAAGCACGACACCCGGCCCGGCGTCTTCGATTGAATCGCTGTCTGAATGTAACTCGAGCTGGCGCCCGTACCTGCCACCAATGCCCCCGCTTCCGATCTGATTATCGCCGATAAAAACACTGACCGTCTGAGCTGAAACCTGTGCACTATCCTGTTCGCGGCGCAGCCTCGCGTGCAGTACCCAGAATGCCTCGACAACGGAAAGGTTTCCGGTCCGTCGAAGCTCAATGGTCTCTGCAATCCGGCCGCCGAATACCGACTGAGGTTCCACCTGGTCAGCAAGTACGGACATACGGACAAGCGACGAAAGCCCTGAATCGACGTATCGAGGAAACGGGTGCTCATCGCGCAGCTCGACAGAACGCTCGGATACCAGCACGAAGTCCTTCATGGTGTGATACAGCTGTGCGCCGCGTTCATGATCTCCAAGCGAAAAAAACGCAAGTCCGAGCAGACTGCGCTCGGCATGGCCGACACGTTCGGGCATCTGTTGTTCTATCCGGGAAATATCATCCGCATCGAATACACCCAGCAGAACAAGCGCGTACGCGGCAGTCAGGCGGGTCACCATGGGCATTGCTTCCTGGTAGACCGTATCGCGCAGATAACGCGTGAACAGTTCCACGTCGAACCCGCTTTCGTCCCGGACGGGTGCTACACGAGCCGGGTCCGCCATAAGCAGGTCAGCCAGCATGATCCCGACCCGCGCGCTTACCGCCGCATTCGAGACAGTCAGCGCTGAGTGAGAACGTATTCCGCCGTCAGGCTGCTGATGTTGTGTCATGGTTTCAAAGGCCTGCGCGAGGTCGTCGCGGCCCCCTTCCCCGGCCCTGTCGATGCCTGCGAGCGCGCGACCGACCAGGTGCTCCGTGAGCCCTGAGTCCGGCGCAGCGAACACCTCCCGTGCGTTCCTGACCGCTGTCAAGCGGTCCGTCAGAAGCGTGACGGTCAGACGTTCGCTTCCTGGAAGCGACATGATGGGGAAAAGAACCCGGTCGACCACTGTGGTGTCGGTCGACACCAGTGCCGTAGTGGATACAGTTTCGGTAATCACTGCCTCGACCACCCGCAGCGAGGCGATTGCCCGATCCGTAAAAACATCCGACTCGAACAGGGTCTCGATTCTGTAGGCACCCGAGGCAACAGCTGCCGCGGTAAACGGCACACGGGTCGATTCGCCGGGCTCGAGGTCAACCGTGACTGTCCGGGGGCCATGAATCGGCAATTGCGTCTCGAGCGTGATACGTCCGGAAATCAGGCGGTCTGTGGTATTCGTGAGAAGAACCCCGAGCTCTGCAGAATCGCGAATACGAAGCAATCGGGGAAAATCATTACGAATATTCACCGGAAGTGCCGTCTGCAGTTCGGTCTCTCCGATTCCGAAGCGTTCCGCACCAATCGCGACAGCCGTGAAACGCCAGGTAGTCAGACTGTCCGGCATGGTCACGCGGAACCGTACCGTACCGTCGGAATCCGTGTGCCTGTCCGTATCAAACACGGCACGCCGCGAAAAGTCGGCGCGTTCAAAGAAGTCCTGCGCCGAGAAACGCGCAGCGTCTGATTCCGCCTTTCCGCCTCCACCGCCTCCGTGAAGGTTTCGGGCCTCGAACAGGACCGGCGACAGAAGAAGATGCCGACTGTCACCACCTTCTACCTCCAGCGGAAACATGGGCGGCCGGTACATGTGCGTTACCGGATCGGGAATGCGGTGGTCGATGAGGTCAGTGACGCCGCGATCAGCGCCTATCATCACGACACGGGCACCCTCGACGGGAACGCCTCCCTGCGACGCCTGCACCTCGAGATCAATCGTATCTCCAGGCCGCACGGACCGGTCCGGTCCGGACACATCGACATCGAGACGGTGGTGATCGGTCGAGACGGGAAGCGCTGTCATTCCGTACAAGCCCGCGGGCCGGCCGAGGTCCGGGTCTGCCGGATCGACTGGTGGTTGTGCGGATCGGGGTGCGGTACCGAACACTCCCACATAGACAACCGGAGCGTAGGCCTCACGGACCGGCACGTCTATGGTGGAGAGACTCCCGTCAAGATCAACAAAAAACTCGTCGAGAATACCTGACTGTTCGACCGTCACCAGATATCGACCGGCCGGAAGTGGACTTCGAACGAGAATGCGCGCAGTTTCTCCCGGCGAGTACAGTTCGTGTTCAGGGTCGAGTCGAATCTGCCCCTCGTAGTCAAATGCCCATGCAGACATATCTGCGCCGGTAACAAAAAAACCAAGCTCGGTCACCGCGACCCGCCCTTCGGAGTCGGGAGCACGTACAGCAAGCGTATAACTGCCGGTTCTACGCGGCTCGACGGAAAACTCGCCCCTGCCGCCACGAATCCGCAACTGTACTACCGACTCTTCTTCGGTCACGCGCTCGTAGGTCCGCCAGAATGCACCGGCAGGACCGGCATGGGTCTGCATCTGCCACTCATGGAAATACAATGATAGCTCTATCTCGCCGCTGTACGAGTTATCCGCTTCCGCAGCGTCGCTTTCCGGGCGTGAATCCTGCGGACGAACTATCTGTACGGTGCCCGATACGGTATCTCCGGAACCGAAAAACCAGGAATCGTGTTCGAGTCTCAGGCCCGCATAGACTGCTGCCGGGTGTACCATGACCGCGGACCGGCCGACTGTTTCGCGATCGCTCA
>SKKC01000090.1 GCA_007121695.1 Spirochaetales bacterium
CATTCGGAATGTGCCACATGCCCTCAAACAGAATGTTACGAACATTCGCCGACAGGCGATAAATCCCTTCTGAAACCTCAGTAACTCTCATGATTAATTGATCCTCCTCTGCGCAGACGTCGTGCGCAACGAACATAGGCTAATTCATATGTTGTTACCCGGCAATGGCCCTGTGCCCCGCGCGACGATAATTATTCTTGTTTTCTGCCTATCGTCGGCCGAGCCAGGCTGCCATTTCCTTCCAGCTGCCGGCCTTGCCGCTGCGGAGTATTCCCACGCTGAAAATGCGCGCCGCGCCCATTCCTGCGAGAACGATTGCCCCGAACAGAAGCGCGATGCTGAGTCCGATTTCCCACCACGCCGGTCTGTCCACGAGAATCCTGAGCAGCATCACGATCGGAGATGTCAGCGGAAAGTGCGATAGCCCCACAACCAGGGCCCCTTCCGGGTTCATGACAATGGGCGAGACCAGTACCAGCGGGACAATCAGAAACACGATTATGGGCATCGAGAGCTGGCCGAACTGTTGCTCGTCCTGGGCTCCTGATCCGACGGCGGCGAACGCAGTCGCGTACAGAAAAAAGGCCAGAAGAAAGAAGACCAGCAGATAGGACAGGTTGATGATGGTGAGCCCTGCGGGCAGTGAGATGTCAAAGCGCGGGCCGATAACCGTTACAATGAGCGCCGCAATCCCGATCCAGACCCCGTACTGCACGAGGCTCGCAGCGCCCTTGCCGATAATTTTCCCGAACAGCAGCTCCGTCGGGCGAACGCTCGAAAGCATGATTTCCTTGGTGTTTACGATCTTTTCGGTCAGAACCGAGCGTCCGATCATTTGCCCGTAGAGCAGGACTGTCATGTAGATCAGCATGACAAACATGAGTGCAGTCAGGAGGATGGCGAAGCCATCTGTCGCGGTATCATCGGAGGCACCGCTTTCGTGACGTACCGTCCTGACAGCAGGAGTTTGCGTCAGCCGGGCAATGTGTTCCGGATCGAGCCCTGCTTCGGCTATTCGCGTGCTTGTAACAATGTGGCCTGCGGTCGCCTGCAGGATGGACGCGATCTGCATGTCGGTACCCGTTCTCGAGACGTAGCGCAGTGAATCGGAGCCTTCAAAGCCATCGGGCAGTATCAGGGAGCCCTGTACCGCCCCGGAGTCAATCGCATCTCGCCCGTCGCGTTCGGAGGTAAAGCGCACTGGTGTCACGGGTGTGCCCGCAAGCGAGACTTCGAACCGGGCGAAGACGTCGTCGGATCCGGTGACGATTCCGATGCGGGTGTCATCAGATGGCTGCGACTGGCGTTGCGCAAGAAGCCCCGGAAGAATCGCGATCGCTGCGATCAGGAACGGTCCGAGTATGGTCATGGCAAGAAACGCCTTCGTCGCGGCGGTCATGCGAAACTCCTGCCGTATAATTGTTCCAAGTTTAGCGTAGTTCATGGTCTTTCTCCTCGCGTCCGACCTGTTCGACGAAAATCCGGTGAAGCGACGGGGCGGTTACCTCGAAGCGGGAAATCGACAGACGACCGGCTATGCGGGTCAACAGATCGTCCGGCGACAGACCCTCGTCAAGACGAAGCTCGACATACCGCGGATAGCCCGCGATTACGTGTACGTCACTCATGGTGTCGAACAGCTGTCTGTCCCCGTCGAACTCGACGATTACGCTGCGATGTCCATAGTGTTCTTTCACGGTTTTCAGCGGGCCGGCAACGACCTCGCGCCCCCGGTTAATAAGCACTATGTCCGAGCATATCTTCTCGGCGTGTTCCATTATGTGGGTGGAAATGAGAACGGTGCGCCGCGACTGCCCGAGTTCGAGAATTGTGTCGCGCATCAGGTCAGAGCTGACCGGGTCGAGACCGGAAAACGGTTCGTCGAAAAACACGATGTCCGGATCGTGCGCGATCGCGGCGATAAACTGTACCTTCTGCGACATGCCCTTGGACAGTTCGTCGATCTTCTTGTGTTTCCAGTCGACAAGCTTGAAGCGTTCAAGCCACTCGTCGATCCGCTTCTGTGCATCCGCGGGCGCGGCACCTTTCAGCCTGGCAAGATAGATCAGCATCTCGTTCACGGTGACGGTCTTGTACAGCCCCCGTTCTTCCGGCAGATAGCCGATGCGGTTCTTGTCCTGCTCTGTTATCCGGTGCCCGTCGAACAGAATCTGCCCCGAATCCGGGCGGAAAATGTTCATGATCATGCGAATTGTCGTCGACTTGCCGGCTCCGTTCGGACCGATAAGCCCGAACACGCCACCCGGGGTGGCGGTGAACGAGACCGACTCGACGGCGACCGTTTCACCAAAGGTTTTTCTGACCTGTTGTACGTCTACCATAGCGCTGCCATGGTACGTTTTTTCGTCTGGGGGCGGTAGGGCTCTGTCTGCCAGGCCGCAGCATACGCCTACGATTTAAACTTGCCGTAAAAAAAAGCGCCGGGGATATCCCGGCGCTGTTCGTACGGCTGAACCGACCTGCGTCAGCGGCGAATCACGAAGTTGCTGTAGCTCGTCGACAGATTGTTTGTCCGAAGCGAAATGTAGTCGCCGCGGAGAATCCGGGGATCAAGCTGCATGAAGTAGCGGATGGGTGCAGTTGGATCAAGCACGCCGACTTCGCCCGTGTTCGTGTTGACGCGGATGTTCACGCGAACCGGCGCATCGAGGAATCCCACGAGGTCCTCGAGGGTCAACCCGGTTAGAGCCAGAATATCAAGGCTCGCGACCGGTTGCTGTATCTGATCCATGACTGCCTGGCCGCTCAGCAGACTCATGTTCGTATTGCTGCGGCTCTCGTATACCTGTGCGCGGAAACCGAAGTGTTCCGGGCTGTTACGCAGGGTCGACATGCGGGTATCGAGGTTGAGCCACAGCAGGTAGCTCTGTCCGACACCCCAGCTTGCGCGGCCAAGTACGGGATTCGTGCCACCAAGCTGTACACCGAAGCCTGCGTGGAACTCGTCGTTCATGAGGTCTGCTTCCGAATAGAACCCGCCGTCGAGGTAGCGGATAATGAACTCGATTTCGTATACACCGCGCTGGTTCGTGCGGCGGTCAATTCGCGCCAGAGGCGCGGGAAGCCCGGTCTGCTGCAGCCGGCCATTTACCACTTCCCATGAGCCTGCGCCAGGCGTCCAGTCGCCCATGGATGCGAAACTGACCCGTTCCACACTCTGAGCCGACAGGGCAAACGCCACAGCCAACAGGACAATACCGAAAAGGACTATCTTTTTTTGCATTCTATCCCCCTTGCACCCTTCGCAGCATGGTAGGAGTAAAGACTGCTCAAGGCACATTATTCTGGTTTCACGCGTGACCCTTTTATGGTTATTAGCGTGTTTTGTCTACTAAAGATACCATAGGTCTCAGATTCCGCAAGCTAGGAATTCACTCAGGAGGACGGTATACTGGACCATTCACGAACTTCTCATACAAGATAGGGGCATGCGAGCCGATATTTCCCGCTCTTTTGCCCCGATGCTGGTGCACGTCCTGACGGCGTCGTGCGTTTTGCTTGCCTTCCAGGCCGTTCTGCTGGTCTTCGACGGCAACTACGGTGCTGCCCTGCAGGTTCTGGGTCTGGCGACCTTCGTCGACTCCATCGACGGAACGCTTGCCCGCATGCTGGACGTGAAGCGCCGTGTACCCTGGATTGACGGCAGCCTGATCGACAATATCGCCGACTATCTCACCTGGGTCTTCGTTCCCCTGCTCTGGGCCTATGTGTTCGCTGGCGCATCACCTGCCATCGTGGCGCTGTGCCTCATGACCAGCGTGTTCGGGTTCAGTCATACCGGTGCGAAGACCGACGACCATTTTTTCCGGGGCTTTCCGTCGTACTGGAACTTCCTGATCCTGTATTTCTTCGTATTCGAGGCCGGTTCGACAGCGGTCAACAGCGTGCTGCTGGTGTGCGGCCTGCTCGTACTCGCGCCAATCAAGCTGATCTACCCGAGCCGGACGTCAGCGTTTTTTCGTCTGACGCTGATCCTCTCGATCCCCTACGCGGGGCTTCTGATTTCCATGCTGTGGTTGCTGCAGGATACACCCCTGTGGATTCCCCTCGTGTCCCTGTACTATCCGGTGTATTATGTGGTGGCGTCGGCAATAGCGGTCGTCCGGGGAGCAGATACGGGGCATGCAAAAAACGATTCTTCTGGTTGAAGACGAGCGTATTCAGGCCATAGTCCAGACACGGACCCTCACCTCGGCAGGTTTCGACGTCGAACACGTATCGACCGGTGAAGCCGCGGTGGCGGTGTTTCACGACGCCGACCGGCAAGTGGATCTCGTGCTCATGGACATCGACCTTGGTCCGGGAATCGACGGGACCGAGGCGGCAATGCGCATACAGGAACGGTCGGACGTTCCCATTCTGTTTCTCTCGTCGCATACCGAACCCGAGTACGTCGAGCGAACCGAGCGAATCGGCTCGTATGGATACGTGGTGAAAAACTCCGGAGACGTCGTTCTTATTGCCTCAATCCGTATGGCGTTCAGGCTCTACGAAGCGCACCGCGCGAATCAGGCGCAGGCGGTCGAACTGGCTGGAGCGCAGACGCGGCTTCAGGAGCTGAACTACCTCATGAGCCAGGTCATTGAGCAGAATCCCTGGAGCGTGGCGGTTTTCGACCGCGACATGAACTTTCGCTACGTGAGCGAAAGTTTCCGGCACGATTTTCGCGCTGCGGACCGGGATCTCGTCGGGCGCAACAACTACGAGATGTTCCCCGAGGTGCCCGAGCGTCTGAGACAAATGCACGAGCGGGTTCTTCGTGGTGCCATCGAATATTCCGACAACGATGTGATTGAGTATCCCGACGGTACGGTCGACCGCACCCAGTGGGAGTGCAGGCCGTGGTACACGCCGGATCGCAGTATTGGCGGCCTTATTCTCTATACCGGACTGCTTCCCGAGTCTCCCGACGACTATCGCGGGACGGGGACAGGGCTACACTACATGTCTGACCTTCGAAGGTATCGGGCCATTGAAGACGAGGGGCTTGATATCATATATACCGTGACCGCCGCCGGTGTATTCAGCTATGCCTCACCGAACATTCGCGTCACGCTTGGCTATGAAGCAGAAGAAGTGGTCGGGAAGAAGTTCACGTTTCTGATTCACCCCGAGGATCTGCACATTGTGCGTTCGTGGTGGGCCGAGGTCGAGGCGGCAGGAAAGATACACCGACCGGCAGAGTACAGGGTACTGGCCAGCGACGGTTCTGTCAGGTGGCACCAGCTCAGCGGACGGCTGACCGATAATCCGCACGAGGAACTGATCGGAATCTGTCGCGACATAACCGACCTCAAGGAGTCCGAAGAGGATCTGCGCCGGGCACTCCGGCAGCGGGATACGGTCTTCCGCGAACTGAAGCATCGCACCAGAAACAGTCTCAGCGCAATCGCGTCCATCCTTGCGCTGGGCAAGGGGCCCGACGCGTCGCTTTCGAGCGAACAGATTCTCGAGCGTGCCCGTGGAAGCGTCGACGCGGTACTGTCCCTGTACGAGCGGCTCGACGATCGCACGCCGGATCTTCAGGTGGATCTCGATTCCCTGCTCGAAGACGTCGCACGCCGAACGCTTCTCGTGTACACGGAGAAACGACTGGCGGTGAATCTTGTCTGCGACCTCGCGTCGGTGCGTGTCGACGCGAGTCTTGCCTCGACGCTTGGTCTCGTGGTGAACGAAGCAGTAACAAACGCCATGAAGCACTCTCTGCTTCACAGCCGCACCGGGACAATCCGGCTTCGGCTTGACCATCGGGACGCGGCTCTCACGCTTCGCATTGAGGACCACCGGGGACGCTCAGGGCCGCACAGCGCTACGCCCCCGACGCAGGAGAGCGGAGAACACGGGTTCGGGCTCAGGCTCATCGAGGATCTCGCCGCGCAGCTCGGGGGAAGCGTGGCGTACGAAGGGATACCCGATACGCGCGCCTCGGACACCCACGCGGTGGTGTTCGCCGTTCCGCTCAGCCCTCGTCCTGATGCTCGTTGAAGTACCGGATTGCGTTTCGCAGCTCGGTCGTACAGATAGACACGTATTCGGGCGCAAGTTCTATCAGGGTGTCCCGCCGACGGTCGTTGTCCCGCTTCAGCAGAACGGGAAATATGCTGTGGGTCGAAATTATCAGCTGATACTTCTTCGAGAGTTTACCGACCAGATCGCCCCACAGGATCGACTGCGCGGCAAGACCCACATGATTATCGACTTCGTCGAGAATAAGCGTCGGGCGGCGGCTGTTTCGCATTCTGAAGGTGGGGAAGCGTTCTTCGATTGAATCTATGAGCTCGTTCACGAGCCCTATCCGTACTTCGCCGGTGGACCGCAGGTAGGCGTGGGAGTCCAGATAGTCAGACGCTATAAACGATGTGCCCGAGTCTCCGTAGCAGTCCTGGTAGAATACCGGCATATCGTCCTGCTCGACCGTCGCGGTATACGGGAGTTCGACCTGTGCCTGCTGCTCCGACCATCCGCCTGTGCCACAGCCCGAGGCTGCCGCAAGGGTCCGGAGTATGGTGGTTTTTCCCGATCCGTTCGGGCCGACCAGGATGTTTACCCGATCGCAGAACCCGATTACCCGGGTGCCGATCCCCGGAAGTCCGGTCGGATATCCATCCAGAAACTGAACTGATTTGATCACGTGGTGAATGTACGTTGGCGAAGCCCTGACGGTCCAGTCGTCACCGTCGTGCGACGTCAATCGCCGCGCCCGATTCCCGTGGCGCGTTCCATGGCAGCCATGGTTTCAGCAACGAGCGCGGGCAGCCGTGCTATGCCCGACCGCGCGGAGTCGCGGGCGTTGTTCCGTATATCGTCTTCAATGGTCCGGCATGCAAGAGCCAGCCGCAGAGCAGACACGGTCCCTGATGCACCGTGCATCCGGTGTACTGCGTTCTGCGGACTGACTGAGTGTTGTGCTTCACGCAGGTATTCGGGGACGGCCGTATAGAACTCCTGTATCATCATCCTGGCAAGTTCAGAATCACCCGCGGTACGTCGGGTGAAGCGCTCGTAGTCGAACAGCTGTGTGCCCGACACCGCCGTATCGGGAGCAGGCGGGGGTGGCTCTGCGGTGCCGGCACAGAATCTGGCGACCGTCTGCTCGAGCGCCTCCGGTGTGAAGGGCTTCACGAGGTATCCGTTCATGCCCGCTTCTTCGCACGCGCGCTGGTCTTCCACGTAGCTGCTCGCGGTCAGCGCAACAATGGGCACGGGAGTGCGATCTGCACCGGCTTCCCATGCGCGTATGTGCCGCGAGGCGGTCAGGCCGTCCATTATCGGCATGTGCATATCCATAAGCACCAGGTCGAACGTGTCGTGCTGCACCGCCTCGAAAGCCTCCTTCCCGTTCTGTACGGACACGGCGCGAACTCCGTACCGTGCGAGCACCGCGTGCACGAAGATCTGGTTCGCACGGACGTCTTCGGCAAGCAGTACCCGAAGCGGCGTACCGTCTGCTGTGTCAGCGATCGTGGTGTCTGCTTCGCGTTCGTCCACTTCGGCGCGTGTAAGTGGAAGCCGGAACGTGAAGGTTGAACCTGCACCCGCGTCGGACGCGCAGGCGATCTGTCCGTCCATGAGGCTTACCAGCTCGTGACAGATCGCGAGACCAAGGCCGGACCCCCCGTATGTACGGCTTATTGTGTCATCGGCCTGGCTGAATCGCTTGAACAGTCGCGTCTGTTTTTCCGCTGGAATCCCGATACCGGTGTCACGCACCGACACGATCAGAGTGGTGTCAGTCTCGTGCACGCCGGCTTCTGCCGCGCATTCGACGGTCACCGCGCCTTCGTGGGTGAACTTGATGGCGTTTGACACCAGGTTAATGAGTATCTGCCGGATTCTGCCTGCGTCGCCGACAAGCCGCGGTGGCACTGTCGGAGAGATCTGCACGTCAAGCAGAATTCCCTTCGACGAGGCTCCGTTTGCGAGCAGGTGGCACGATTGCTCCACCAGCAGCCGCGGGTCGAAGGTATCGTGC
>SKKC01000242.1 GCA_007121695.1 Spirochaetales bacterium
CATTTTCGTATGTTCACATTATCCTTTATTTAAAGTTTCTGTGCGGATTTAATGTGAATCTGTTCGTATTAAGTTGCCGGTTGGTGCATTACTGACGTATACTGTCACGCATTCACAACGAGGGTGCCGCACATGTCCGACGCAATTTCTGAACACATCGTACTCCGCCTCGCCCGGTACCTGCGGGTCCTGCAGAAGCTGCGGTCGCTCGGCTTCGTGAAAGTCTTTTCCAATAACCTTGGCGATGCAATTGGCGTGACACCGGCCGTGGTCAGGAAAGATTTTTCCATGATCAGCATTACCGGTAACAAGCGCGGAGGCTACACGATCGACCACCTGATTCCGGAGCTCGAGAGAATACTGGGAAAGCGTGAGCGTCAGGACGTCGTGCTGGTCGGATGCGGCAAGATCGGACGCGCACTCATCGAGTACCAGGAGTTCCAGAAAGAGGGCATACACATCTGCGCGGCATTCGATGCCGACCCGGACACGATAGGCCGCCATGGAGACATTCCCGTCCTGGCAACGAGTGAGCTTCCGGGGTTCGTTGTCGAGCACGGTATACGCGTCGGTATTATCGCGGTACCGGATACAGCAGCCGCGTCGGTGTTCGAGATCATGATGCAGGCGGGCATTCGCGGGTTTCTGAACTTCACGACAGTCGAGCTCAAGTGCTCGGGGAAGTGCCCCGACGACGGATGCGAAAGCGAATGCGTCGTTCATAATGTCAACATCAGCCTGGAAATAGAAAATCTGTTTTATCTCGTCAACCTGAAAAGCCGGCTCCATTCGCTCGCGTAACGGCATCGGGTCGCCGCTCATGCTCCTGTCCATAAAACCTGCGCCATTTCACGAGGTCAACGAAGCGGAAGAGCTGCTGGCCCGAAACGAGATCGGTTTCACCGCCCTGAACTCGCACCTGCTCGACATGCGAAGCAACGCAGCCCGAATTGTGCACCGCCTTGACCGGTCGTACTGGCTGGGCCGCATCGAAATGATACTCGGCATGCAGCAGGTCCTGGCATCGCAGACCGGTACGGCGATCCGGCACTTCCGGGCGGCACGACACTTCGCGCTGGATACCCTTGAACAGCAGGAGTTCAGCGACGCGTGGCGTCTGCTGTCGGATGCGGTCGGACAGCTTCTGCTCGCCCGCGGTCCTCTGTTTCAGTTCATGTACGGCATGCGCGCGAGGGACGCGGCGCTTCGCGCGCTGGACCTGGACTTCAGCAACATACGAGCGCACATCGCGGCCGCGGGCTGGTATCTGAACGCACCGTCGTTTGCAGGCGGCGACGTCGGGTACGCTGTCGACATTCTTGAACAGGCAGGCGGCGCGGTCGATATCTCACGGCTCGAGCAGTTTCTCGTGTGCAGCCTGCTCTCGTACGCCTATTACGAGAGCGACGAATCAGACTACGCAATTGAGTTTTACACGAGGGCTGCCAATCTGTATCCGAAGAGCCTCTGGCTCAGAAACATCGGCAGAAGCATCGAGCTCGAGTAATCCCGGTCACACGTTCAGAAGAATCTCCCGGGGCTTGGAACCATTCTGAGGGCCAACGATGCCGACGCGCTCCATTTCCTCGACCATGCGGGCAGCACGGTTGTACCCGATCTTAAGTCTGCGCTGCAGGTAACTCGCCGAGGCCTTCCGGGACGTCTGCACGATCTGTATCGCTTTTTCCATGAGCGGATCTTCGAGTTCTTCCTGAACGAAGTCGTCCTCGTCCTCGATAAAGATTTCATCGTCGATATACTCCGGCTCGCCGAGCGTGCGGACGTGCTGAACGACACGTTCGATCTCCTCGTCGCTCAGGAAGGCCCCCTGTATACGGTTCGGAGCAGGATCCCACGCGCTGGTGATAAGCATGTCCCCGCGTCCGAGAAGTTTCTCGGCACCCTGCCCGTCGAGTATGATGCGGCTGTCGACCTTGCTCGACACCATGAACGCGATCCGCGACGGGATGTTCGCCTTAATGAGGCCGGTTATGACGTCGGTGCTCGGGCGCTGCGTTGCAAGCACAAGGTGTATTCCGACAGCCCGACTCATGGCTGCAAGACGGGCGAGCGTCTGCTCGAGCTCCTTGCCGCTTGTCGCCATGAGGTCTGCGAACTCGTCTACGACCACGACAATGTAGGGAAGTTTTTCCGTTGCGAGTTCGCGTTGTTCAATACGTTTGTTGTAGCTCTTCAGGTCGCGAACCTGCAGTTTATCGAGCAGCTGATAGCGTCGCTCCATTTCGTACAGACACCACTGCAGCGCCTGGAAGGCCTTCTTCGGTTCGGTGATCACCGGTGTTAACAGATGCGGAATATCGTTGTAGAACTTCAGTTCGACGATCTTCGGATCAATGAGGACCATTTTCACTTCGTTGGGCGATCGCCGGTACAGGATTGAACAGATGATGGAGTTTACACAGACGCTCTTTCCGCTTCCGGTCGCCCCGGCAATCAGAAGATGCGGCGTTCGTGCCAGATCAATGATCTGCGCATCGCCAGGAATATCTTTCCCGATCGCGAGCGGAATATCCTGACTACCATCCTTGAACTCTTTCTCCTGAATAAGGTCGCCAAAGCTGACTATCGCACGGTCATGATTCGGGACTTCGATTCCAACCGCGTGTTTCCCGGGGATGGGCGCGACGATGCGCACCGTCTGGGCAGCCAGCCGAAGCGCGATATTGTCGGCAAGGTTGACGATCTTTGTCAGCTTGACGCCGCGCGCGGGCAGTATCTCGAACATGGTAATTACCGGACCCCGGCGAATCCCTGTAACTTCTGCCTCGATGCCGAACTCCGACAGAGTGATCCGCAGCGTCTCTGCAGCGTCGCGCGTTTTCTGGTCTATCTCCCAGTAGTTCTTGTCGGGATACTGTTCAAGCAGCCCCTCGATCGGGACATGGTATCGCTTCGTGCGCCTTTTGCGAGCGGGCGTCCGGATAACGGGAGCTGGCGCCGGCTCAGGCTTCTGCGAGACCGCAGTCAGATCTGACGCTTCAATTTCGTCGTCAATGTCCTCGTCGCCGATATCTTCGTCGTCGTCGAACTCCTCCGACGCTTCCCAGAACTCCGGATCTGTGTCGGCTTCGGAAGAAAAGCCCATGTGAACTTCCAGATCGTCTGCTTCGGCGACCGTCTCGAGTTCGTCCATACCGTCCGCAGCGTCGAACTCGTCCGTGTTAAACTCGTCGGCGTCGTCCGCGCTGTGGAAGGAACCATTGCGATACCGCACCACCAGCTCTTTGTCGAACTCTTCATCGTCGAACTCTGCTTCATCGTCGAACTGCACGCGAGTCCGGCCTTCCGGCCAGGCGATGCCGAGCCTCGTAGACCCGAAGGATGTGTCCGCATCGGCATATTCGGGTTCCAGCGCCTCGCCCGGGTCGTCGTTCAGGTTATCCAGGTTATCCAGGTCGTCCGGTTCACCCGGGGTCACCGACTCTTCCTCGACACCCGCTTCGTCCTCGAGCGCGGCCTCTGCACGGCGTCGGGCAGTGGGTGTCCCCGGCCCCGCGTATGCCGCTGCAGGCGCGGGAAGCGTCAGTACGGGTGCCTCAGCAGTATCCGGATTGCTCGTCTGCCGCACGAGGGTCCCGCCTTCGGAAACGGTTTTCCACAGGTGCACAAGCGCGACGACCGCTGACGCAAGCAGGACTGTAAGCAGACCGAATGCCCAGGCGCCTCTCATGCGACCGAGAACCGCAGCTATGCCTGCCGTTGCAGGACTTCCACTTACGTGAGCATCAAAAGCGAGGCGAAGCGTCAGCGCCAGGGTCACAAACGGAAGCACGCTCAGGTTCAGGCCGAAAAAGGCTATGCCCGGCGCGTCACGCCGAACCAGCCACGCGCTAAGCCCGAAATACAGCGGAATGAATATAGCCGCGGCGTGGAAACTTCTCGCCAGAAAATGCGCCGGAAACCCCAGCATCATCACGAATCCGACCGAAGTCAGCGACAACAGGGGTAACAGCGCAAAACTGAGACAGAGAACTGCGGCAATAAAGGCGAGCACATGTGATGTTGTCGTTCGTACGGATTCCTGCACGGTAAACCTGACCCTCCCTATGGTCTGTATACACTATCGGTACACAGCGGGAGGCTGTTTAGTCACCCGTGCTCAGGTTACGGACGTCCCGTCGCAGTTTCCGGAAACAGCCAATGTATGACCCCCGTCCCGTCGCCGCGACCCGAGAGAAACTCGTAGAACACAGCGCTGACCAGTATGTTTCGTATGTAGGAGCGGGGTTCCTGTAGCGGTACCGACTCGTGAAAAAGAATCATCGGCAGGCCCCGTCGTTCCGCGAGCCAGGTTCGCACGCGTCCCTGTCCGGCATTATACGCGATCATCGCGGGGACCCACGCGTCGAACTGCCGCATCAGATCGTTCAGATAACGGGCGCCGAAGCGGAGATTGGTGAAGGGATCGGTAAGATCGTAGTCAGTTACACGCAGACGCCCGGCGACGTCCGCGGCTGTCTGCGGCATGAGTTGCGCAAGCCCCGTCGCGCCGACCCACGATTGAATCGCCGGGTCAAAATAGCTCTCTTCCCGAACGAGCCCGTAGAAAATGTCCCTGTCGAGCGGGAACTCGTCGAGAACCCGGTCCATTTCATCAGAAAATGCCTCCGGATAGATAATTCTCGCGAGTTCGGAATCGAGCACAGCACCTTCGATGACCGTAAGGCGGTTTGCCGTACGGAGTGATCTGAGGTAGTCACCGCTATCGGCAAGAATGACTGCAAGCCTGCGAAGAACGGAGAGTCCGGGACGCACTCCCTCGTATCTGACCGCGTTGTACGCGCGGTCTACAAGACCGAAGTCGAGGTAGCTCTGAACAAGAAGGTCGTCCGGCGTCGGTGTCTCCGGTTCGAACACCACGGTGTCGTCGGGCATGGCGCGCAGCGGCACCCCACGCATCGCCGCTGCAATTTTGCGGTAGTAAATACTTTCATTCTGCAGGTAGGCCGCCTCGAGTATGTACTCGCGGATGTCGGCGGACGCGTCAGGAATCCAGTCGGGCTGAACGAATCCCGCATCGAGCGCCGAGACGAGGGCGACTCCGAACTGTGCCATACTGCGCCCCGAGGCGTACCGCCGTACCGGACCGTAGAGCGCAGCGAGCTCCGGCCAGTAGCGGTTCATGATCAGATGCGAAAGCACTCGCTCCCAGATCTCGTCGAACGGCCGCGGATCCTGAACCATCGGCAGATATTGCGCGGCAGTGTCAATGACGCGACGGTGGTCGTAGGTAATCCTCGCGTGCAGGAGATGAAACAGCACTCTGTCCCGATCGGTACCGGGCGCTGCGTCCTCGACCGCGCGGGCAAGCACGCGGACGGCCTCACGATTCGCGCCTTCGGCACGCCAGAGTCTGCCTGCGGCCTCGTACGCGTACGAAGCGCTCGCTCCGCTCATGGCTGCCCCGAGCGCTTCCATGACCCGGGCGCCGGCAGCGGACTCGCGGCGACGAAACCATGCCTCGCGAAGGTCGGCGAGCACGGCCCGAGAGCGGAACGGATGCTGCTCGTCGACCGACACCTCGTGGCGGATCGACTCGTTTCCCGCGTCTACCAGAAACCCACCGGCCTGCTGCCAGTCAGCTTCCGCGACTGCTACCCTGAACGCAAGCACATCCCGCTCCAGCGCCGTGATACCACCGGCATCAGGCACGCGTCGAAGCTCATCGGCAAGCACGATTATTCCCCGGTCGCGGGGTGCTGCGCGTAGCGCGAGGGCCACTGCCGCGCCTGCGTCTTCTTCGAGGCCGAGCACCGCGAGGGCAGCCCACGCAGACAGATACGCCGGTTCGCCCAGATCCGCGTAGCGTGCGAGCAGGTCATCGTGACGTCCGAGGCGCCAGAGCGTTTCCATGTACTCCCGCACTATGTCTTCGTCTGCAGCGCTGTCGCTCAGCAGGTCGCCGACCGCATCAACGGCACGTCTGCGCTCGTCGGCGGTCCGGGCTCGCTGCATCATACGGATCGCCGAACGATCGCTCCATGGCTGTTCGCCAGCCTGGTGTTGCCTGGCCAGAAGCGCGAACGAAAGCTCGTGTCGCCCCAGTTCTTCAAGAATCAGGGCGGTATAGTACGCGCTGCCGGTCTCGATCCCGTAGATCTGCATGCGCTCGAGCCGGGACGGTTCGACGTCGACGTCGCGGAGGAAGTCGTACGAACCCCGGGACATGAGATCCATGGCCGATGCCGGGTCGAGCCCGAGAAGGGTGGGTTGTGTCTCGCAGGCAGATAGAAAAATCGTGACACCACACAGGACAAGCAGGTGTCCGCAGACATTCAGAAGGTTACGCATAGATGCTCAACGCGAGGATGGTGAGTGTATTCAGCGAGTTCGCCGTTTGCACCGAAAGATACGTCGCGACGTGCCGAGTATCGGAAATGCCGCTTCCAGCGGCGGTACAGGATCACCCTCGAGCAAGCGATACACGATAAATATGAGCCCCGTCAAGATGGCTATCGCCAGAATGATGTAGGCCACGAACAGCAGGCGGGGTACCGAAGACTCTTCGACCGCCTGTTCCGGAGCAGGGGATCGAACCGTCTCGTCAACCGATACCGGCTGCGCCGCTGCGTCGTCTTCTATGTCGGGAAGTTCGAACGCGTCGTCGTCGTCGAAGGAGAAATCGGGCTCGTCGCCCGAATCCTCGTCCATGGAAAACATATCCCCGGATATGTCGGCATCAGCGCCTGTATCGGCATCAGTGACTGCGTCGACATCAGCTTCGTCTTCATCGAAATCGACGAGGCCGGGTTCATCGAAGTCCGACAGATCAAAGTCGTCGAACGACTCTTCTTCTCCTTCGTCGCTCAGCGAAAAATCCGGAAGGTCCTGCATGGCCCCATCGGCGTCGCGCAGGCTGACCGAAAGACTCTGGTAGTCTCCGGAGGATGAGTCACTGGCGGTCGCATTCAGATTGCCCTGCTCGTCAATTCCGATTTCGAGCGAAATATCCGGTGCACCGGCGGGCGACGGTTGCAGATGCTCTATGACGAGGCTTCCGATATAGTCTGACTGATCGTCGGCTTCGGACTCCATCTGAAAGAGATCGATGTGCACACTCGGCTGGTTGTCATGAACCGTCGTCAGGACCATGCGCCGCCGCGTGCCCTGTGAACCGCTCAGAACCGGCACAAGCTTTCTGTCTGCCGTCCGAATTGCAATTACCGAATCGTTCACTTCTGATCCTCCGTCCCCGTGCACACGCAGGGGTTTTCTCATCTTACGTTTGAGCATCGGCGTAAATCAAGATTCATTGACACCCAATACGATGAACAGGAATAATCTCTCCATGCTTGCTCCCCCGGTTCTCATCGGGCTTCTCATTGTTGGTGTTCTCCTGCTTCTCGCGCTTACCGTCATGGTGGTGAAGTGGACCGGCGGCGGAAACAGGTCTAAAAAGCAGCGAAAGCAGCGCGACCGGAATACCATTGTACGCGACGCGAACAGACGGCTCAGCCAGAACCCCAAGGATACCGGGGCGCTCAACGAGCTTGCAGACCTGTACTACAGGGACAGGGACTGGGAACGCGCCTACTCCACCTATACGGCGCTTTTACAGCTTGTCCCAACGACGCCCGACCTTGACGAGTTTACCATTACGCTGCGACGGGGGCTGTCGGCGCAGCACCTGAAAAAGTGGACCGAGGCGTACAAGGATCTGTCGGTGTGCCGAAACTCCCGGCAGGACGTTTTCGAGGTCAACCATCATCTTGGATACCTTGAGTATCGCCGGAAACGCTACGAACGTGCAGTCTCGCTGCTGAAACAGGCTGCCGAGCAGCAACCCGAACACCCGGATACGCTCCGCTACCTCGGGCAGAGCCTGTTCCGCATGAAGGACTACAAGAATGCCGTATCGGTTCTGAAACGCGCCGTTGAACAGACTCCCGAAGATAAAGAAAGCATGTTCGTACTCGGGCAGTGCGCCTTCGAACTTGGC